>NZ_JALNUG010000022.1:0-98993 GCF_026540675.1 Bacillus sp. GC_Bacil_1 | reverse complement strand
AGACGCCAATGGGTCAACAGGAACGGTCGGATTAAGGCCCTTCTTAATGTAGCTGGTTATAAAAACCTATGCTATACAGTGCTAAAACTCAACGAGGGAGTGGTATACGATTTGGTAGAAAGGCACCTCTGTGATTTCGGCAGAGCTGTCTTAATAATCATTTATTTGTATTGTGATAAAACCTTTACTCCTTTTTGAGTAAAGGTTTTTCTGTTTAATGTTATTTATTTTTATCTTGTCTATATTCAAAAAGGAGGTAATTCTAAATAATGAATTGATTGCAATGTAACTATTATTGCTCTAATAAAAAATTTTAGACAGATAAAATAAAACAAAACCACTCATGAAACTCTAGAGTCTCCCTTAGCAATATGAGGAGGAGTTAACATGAAGAAATTATTAAAAGAATTACTTGTAACCAAAAATAATTTGGATGCAGAGAAAGTTTTACGTCTTCCGTCGTATGATGTTGCGCAAGAAGTAAAAAGATTTTCAATTGAAGATCAAATCATATTGCTAAATACGATTCCCGTATTAAAAAGCTCTAAAATTCTTCAATATATGAGTGCAGAAGAAAAATATAATATCTTAATTCACTTATCTGAAAACAAAGCTAAAAAGTTACTAAATTTACAACCGATTGATGAATTAGTAGATTTACTTCTAGCGGTTCATCCTGAAAAACAAGCTAAATTAATGGCGTATCTAGACAAAATTACAAAACATAACGTAAAAAAATTGATGAATTTCAAACCTGAAACGGCAGGAAGTCTTGTCACAAGTGATTTTGTTGCAGTTAGAGGAAATTGGTCAGTAAAAATGACATTGAAGTACATTAGGGAACATTCTGAAAATGTAGAATCAATATCTTATAGTTATGTTCTTGATAGTCATGGTTATCTTGAGGGAATCGTTTCCATACATGAGTTATTACTAGCAGCAGATGAAGAGATATTATCTACTATCATGATGCCAGAGGTAATTTCAGTACATGCTGAAGTTGACCAGCAAGAAGTTGTAAAAAAGCTACTAAATTATAATTTAGCAGCCATACCTGTGATAACAGTAAATAATAAAATGATTGGTATTATAACATTTGATGACGTAATGAATGTTATGGAAGCAGAAGCTACAGAAGATATTCAAAAGTTAGGCGGAAGTGAACCGTTGAATCAATCTTACTTTGAAGCTAGCGTTTGGAGTATTTTCTTCAAACGTCTACCATGGTTATTACTTCTTTTTGTTGCTGAGGCATATACAGGTACAGTATTAAAGTATTTTGAAGACGAAATTGAAACTGTAGTTGCCCTTGCTTTCTTTGTTCCATTATTAGTAGGTACTGGAGGGAATACAGGAACACAGGTTGTAGCAACAATTACTCGTGCAATTGGTATTGGAGAGGTGAAATTTAAAGACATTTTCCGTGTAATGAAAAAGGAATTTGCAATAGGTATGCTTCTTGGACTTGCACTTGGGATAGCTGGGCTCACTCGTGCTTATATGTTAGGAGTTGGAACAGAAGTTGCACAAGTTGTAGCAATTACTTTATTATTTATTGTTATTTGGGCCTCTCTTGTAGCAGCTGTTTTACCTTTGATTCTAAGAAAATTAAAACTAGATCCTGCAGTTGTTTCAGGTCCATTTATTACAACATTTGTTGACGGAACAGGATTAGTAATTTATTTCATGGTTGCAAAAATGTTATTAAATTTATAAATATACACTGAAAAAATGAAATTCGGAATAAGTATTTTGCCCTAATTGCTAAAATATAGCGGGGAATTCAGGCATGAGGAAATCAAACACCTTTGTCTTTATTAAAAAATATTTTAAAAGATTCATTGAATGTAATTAATACCGGAGGATAAAACTATGAAACATCTAAGAAAAATCTTCAAACGAATTTTGCTTCTATTGTCTATTTTCATGCTTATTGGCATAGGAATATTATTTGGTACTAGCTATGGCCGGGAGCTTCGCATAACAATGGCTGGGAGTATACTAACTTCTCAGCATCCACAATATGCGAAGTATACATTCCTATCCCAAAAGGAACTAGATAAATTGCAAGATAGAATTAATCATCCAAAATGGTCAAATAGTGATGAGCATATTTATAAAAAAATAGCAGGAAAAAGATTAGAAGAATTTAAAAATCAGCCATTAGAAATTGATGTAGAAACGATTAAAAGTAACAAAGATAGTCGCTTTCTTTTTGAAGGAAAATTAGTTACTATTAGCAATCCCTTCAATGTTAAACTTGTTAGCCATCAAGGAACACAGGGCGCTAACAGGGGAGAAAAAATTAGCGTAATGGCAAAACGTAATCATGCACTTGTTGCTGTGAATGCAAGTGGATTTGCTGACGAAACAGGAAGGGGTGGAGGAAATGTTGCTACTGGAATTGTGATAGAAAATGGGAAAGCTATTGATACAAATATGGATAGAAATGCCCCTACAATTATTACGGGATTAACAAAGTTTGGTCAAATGATAACAGGAAATTATTCTACCCAACAACTGTTGGATAAACAAGTCGTTTCCGCAGCTGGATTTATGCCACAGTTAATTGTAAATGGAGAAAAAATGATTACAGAAGGAGACGGCGGTTGGGGGTCGGCTCCAAGAAGTATTATGGCCCAAAAAGAAGATGGTACAATTATGTTTCTAGTTATTGACGGTAGACAGACGCATAGTATAGGGGCTACGTTAAAAGAGTGTCAAGATATTCTATATGAAAAAGGCGCTATAAATGCAATGGCAATGGATGGAGGTTCTTCTGCTACGCTATATTTAGGAGGAAAGGTTATAAATTCACCGTCTACATTATCCCATGAAGATCGTTATTTACCGAACGCTTGGGTGGTAACAGCAAACCAAAAACAAAAAATAAAGATGACAATTGATGGGAGAAAAATAGATACCAAAACATCAGATGAATTTGATGCGAACATTTCAACGAATTTATGAATTATTAAAAATAGAACAAATACATGATTTTTATCTCGTTAGTTGGAAAATTAAAATTATTTTTTAAAATTAGAAATTATTATTTCATATTCATGATTTGCACAATATCAAACGAGAGTGATGAGGATTCCAAATTTACGGAATTCTTATCACTCTTTTTTAGTTTTTTGTAAATATGGAACAATATCCTTACTTTCACTGTCTATTAAGCGTTAAAACATTTTTTATTAAATAAATTAAGAAAGGAATCATCATTTTTAACTAAGGGAGAAGATTGAATTGAAAAAATTATGGATGCTGTTTTTCATTTGTTTCGCAGTTATGTTGGTAGGATGTAATAAAAACGAACCGCCAAAACAAGCATTTGAAGAATATATTAATTTATGGAATGATAAAAAGTTTGCAAATATGTATGATCATTTATCAGATCATGCCAAAAAATCGATTTCTAAAAAAGAATTTACAGAAAAATATCAAAAAATCTATGAGGGGATTGGAGCTAAGAATTTAAAAGTTAAAATGAAAGGAGAGAATACGAAAGATAAAGAGCTTTTTCTTTTTGAAGTTAAGATGGATACGGATGTAGGACCAGTTTCATTCATCCATGAAGCAAAACTTGTGAAAGATAAAGAGTCTTGGAAAACAGATTGGACACCAGACTTCATCTTCCCAGGTATGAAAAAAGATTACAAAGTACGTATGCAAATAGAGCAAGGAAAACGCGGAGAAATATATGATCGCAATGGAAAAGGGCTTGCAACGAATGGTAAAGCAACTGAGGTTGGAATTATTCCAGAGAAACTAGGCGAAACAGCAGTGCAAACGAAAGAAATAGTAGCACAATTACTTGATATGTCTATAGAAGAGGTCGAACAAAAGCTCACAGCAAAATGGATAAAACCAGACTCCTTTGTACCAATTGGTATTTTAAAAGAGGGAACCAGACAGAATGATTATATTGAATTAGAAGGAGTTTCATCTCGCCCAGTAAATATTCGTACGTATCCATTAGGTGAAGCAGCGGCACACTTAACTGGATATATCGGAAAGGTGAATGCGGAGGAGTTAAAATCACTTCAAAAACAAGGTTATCAAGCAGATGATTTAGTAGGTAAGACCGGTTTAGAGAAAGTGTTAGAAAATAAATTGCGTGGTGAAAAGGGTGGACGCGTATTTATAGAAGATGAGAAGGGGAAAGAGATTAAAAACGTAGCAAAAAAAGAAGCAAAAGAAGGAGAAAATGTTACGTTAACAATTGATGCTGCAATTCAAGAAAAAATCTTTAATGAGATGAAAACTGAAGCAGGGTCTAGTGCAGCGGTCAATCCTAAAACAGGTGAAACAATCGCACTTGTAAGTAGCCCTGCTTATAATCCAAATATAATAGTTAGAGGAGCATCGAAAGCCCAACGAGAAGCATGGAGTAACGACTCGAAACTACCAATGACGAATCGCTTTACACAAGCATTTGTACCAGGTTCCGTATTTAAAACGATCACAGGTGCAATTGGTTTGGAAACAAACACAATAAATCCGAAGGAAGAATTTAAAATTCAAGGATTGAAGTGGACAAAAGATTCATCTTGGGGAAATTACTATGTAACGCGTGTAAAGGATGCAAGTCCAATTGATTTTGATAAGGCAATGAAGTACTCTGATAATATTTATTTTGCTCAACAAGCTTTGAAAATGGGAAAAGATCAGTATGTAAAGGAATTTAAAAAGTACGGATTTCATGAAAAATTACCAATCGAATACGAATTTCCTATTTCAATCATTGCAAAAGATGGGATAAAAAACGATATTCAACTAGCAGACACGGGCTATGGACAAGGACAAGTATTAATGACGCCACTTCATTTAGCATTAACATATGCAACGATTGTGAATGAAGGGAATATTCCGTCGCCACATCTTTTAAAAGAAGCAAAAGTAGCAGGGAATTGGAAAGAAAATGTGGTTTCTAAAAAGAATCAAGAGATATTAAAGAGTGCATTAATCAAAGTCATTAATGACCCTGATGGTGCAGGGAGAATTGCAAAGGTTGATGGTGTAACGCTTGCTGGTAAAACTGGCACAGCAGAACTGAAAGAGTCGAAAGAAGCAGACGGAAAAGAACTGGGATGGTTCGCAGCTTTCGATGCAAATGCGCCAGACATGATTGTTACAATGATGATTGAAGATGTAAAAGGAAGAGGAGGAAGTAACGTTCCAGGTGAAAAAGTAAAACATGTATTTCAGAAATAATACTTAATTATATGGTGAATTTTTTGACTAAATTTATTACATGTTTGCTTAACTCAAAGATATAAATTGGGGAAAATATAGAACAATTAAATTTCAAAAAAGCATTCTCGATTAGAAAGAATGCTTTTTTGCTGTGATTCTAGAAAAGTTGACATTGTTAATGGCAAATAGAAGGAGATAGCAAATTGAAATGGACAAGTGGAGTGTTACGTTAAATTCAAAAAACAGATTTTCATGAGTAGAATTTTATCATTGTATGCTTTACTTGTTTTTTAGTAGTATTATTCTGCTTGAAAAAAGATAAACAATGGAACAAATGAAACTTGTATCTTGTCTATATATTGAAACCATAATAAAAGTGAGGGCAGTTTTTATGTTTATTCAAATAAGTTTGAGGTGTGGAAATGGAACAGACGTTTATTGAAAAGTGTAATCATGATGAGCTGGACTATGTTATAAAAGACTATTGGCAAGATGTATGGAATTATTCATTTATTATTACGAAAGATCCACACTTATCAGATGATATCACGCAAGATGTATTTATAAAGGTGTTTAAAAATTGGAATTCATTTCGAAAGGAGTCATCTATTAAAACGTGGATATTAAAAATCACAAGAAATACGGCAATAAACTATTTGAAATCCTCTTATTTTAAAAGGATATCTTTAATAGGATTTTTTAGTGACGATAAGCAATCCCTGTCAGCAGAACAAGAATTTTTTAAGCAAGAAGAAATGAATGATGTGTGGAAGGTTGTATTAGAACTACCTAAAAAGCACCGTGAAATAATTATATTGGACGCAAAATATGAATTATCTTATGAAGAAATGGCTGAAACATTAGGAGTATCCATTGGAACTGTAAAATCGAGATTAAGTAGAGCGAGAAGTAAGGTTTCAAAATTAATAGGGGAGGGTAGTAGTGATGAACAATAAACAAAATCCGGACTGGTATAGAAAAATAAAAAAAGGGCCAATGGAGAATCGTAAAGATGAAGAAGAATTTATTTCTAAAATAAAGCAGTCTATATATGAAAATAATGAAGTGGATTTTGTAAAACATAAAAGACCATTTCGTAAAAAAGCATTACCTATTGTAGTTGTTTTGGTTTGTACAATGTTATTTTTCATTGTTCAACAACCTTGGCTTGATGATAATAAATCACCGGTACAAAGTAGTACTCAAATTAAGCCTAAAACAAAAGATGAGTCTGCTCAAGATCCATCATTAAAACAATTTATGAATGAACTATATCAAAGTACGAACTCAAAAAATGAAAATGACCTGTACAAAGCGTTAAATGATGAAGTTCTATTTAAAGGGAAGAGTTATAAAAAGGATGAACTGAAGTTTGATGAAGATATTTTTCATGAGTTGCAAGTCGCTCTTACAATGGGGGGAGAGTTTGCAAATGATACAAAAAAAGTATACAAAGTACCAAGTGGATTGACAGAAAGTAACCAACCAAAGCAAGCGCATTTTATATATGCAACGGTTACTGGAAATAAAACGAAAATTTTAGCTGAACCAAAACGAGAATCACAAGTGTTATATGAAGTATCTAATGAAATGGTAAAAGCTTGGATTCCAGAAAAAGTGCAAAATGATGGATATATAAAAATATCGACAATTAATGGCAATACTGGATACGTACAAAAAGAGTATGTTTTAACTGATATTAAGTATTCATTTATGTTCGAAAAAAATGATAATGGTGAATGGAAAATAATAAATATAGATTCTATTTGGTAAAAGAGGAAGGTTCACTTTAATGAACCTTCCTCTTTGTTTTTATTCTCTTTTTGAAGTGTATGCCAAGACTCTAAAATTTCTGATGTAACGAGAGCAGCGATGTTTTTTTCTGAATTACTACCAGGAATAACGACAGAAACGGCAATTTGTGGATCTTCGGTAGGAGCATATGCAATGAAAAGAGAATGATTTATCATTCTTTCTTGCTCATTCGGAAAACCTGTAATACCTGTTTTACCTGCGACGTCAAAGGGCAACTTTTTAATTTCCTCTATATTTTGACTCATTCCACCTTGCACGACACTCCAAAAGTTCATCGGGTAACGATTTGAACTTTCTAAAATTGGTTTAAACTTTTTTGTTTCCTTACCGTCCGGACTAATAATTGCACTTACAGTTTGAGGTTTATATTTATCACCTTTACTTGCCAAAGTTGCTGCATATTGAGCGAGTTGAAGAGGGGTATGCACTTCATTTCCTCCCCAAGAGGCGTTTAATAAAGCGGAGATTCCATTTTCAAACTTATTAGATGGATGGAATTGATATTGTCCGTCTTCTTCATAGGGTAAATCAATCCCGGTTTTAGAACGTAGGCCGAATTGCATTAAATAATCTGTCCATATATGTGCCACTTTTTCTATATTCCCATTATTTTGGTTGAATAGGGGCAGAGCTACTTTTGCTGTCATAAATGTGTTAGATGAATTAATGATAGCCTGCCTCGGTGTAATCTCCCCTGTTGGTGTTCCAGGCGCATTCGTAATGTTATTTTGATTATCATATTGAAAAGTACCTTTATCTAAATAAGTATCTTCGGGTTGAAAAAGCTTTTCATTTAATCCAATTAAAATAGTAAGTGGTTTTATAGTAGAAGCCATATTTACATAAGATTCACCATACTTTAATTTTTGAATTGCTTTATTTTGCGAAAGAGATTTAATGTTTTCTTTTCTAGAAGATACATGTGTATTTAATATATTTGGATCAAAAACTACCGAGTTGGCCATAGTTAAAATTGCGCCAGTTTTCGCATCGCTCACTACAGCATAACCAGCTTTAGCATCAGGTGTTTTCTTAATTTGAGATTTTAATGCTTCTTCTGCCTTTTGCTGCAACTCAGAGTCTAAAGCTAGCCGTACATCTTTACCTTTTTGTACGTTTTGAATGTTCCATAAGAACTTTTTATTATTCAATTTAAAAATAAGAGTTTTACCTGGTTTTCCTTTTAAATCATTTTCATATTGCAGCTCAATCCCGCTTTTTCCAACAGCCTTATGCTTTGAATTAAGGTCATTTTCTACATACCCAATTACTTGTGAACCAATTTCGTGTTTAGGATAATATCGAATCCATTCATCTTTAATTATTACATTATTGGGTTTGTTTTTGTTTATGAATGCAAGTTCATTCTCAGTTATATCAGAGTATAACGGTATATCATTCATAGTCTGCTTTTTACAAGATTGTTGTAATTGAGATTTTATGTTCTCTGTAGAAATATCATGTTGAAATTCGCTTGAAAATTGATTAAAAAAAGCTAATGTGTTTGATGTATCTTGTTTCGATAGCTTTTCGTCATTAGAAGTGCAATATAGAGACTTAACTTTCTTATTTGTAGCTAGTATTACACCATTTTGATCAAAAATCTTTCCTCTTTCAGCTGAAGAAGTTGCGATAGTAATTGAAATGAAGTTGATTTTTAATAAAATTAGTAAAATCAAACCTACGATAGAAAAAACCGCAAAAAATCTCCATCTTTTTATATGTAACATATAACCCTCCCTTATGTAGCCTATTTCATCTTATATTTAATTATTTTTTTTGTAAATGTGGAACAACTTTATTGTTTAGGTTGTCTATTAAGTATTACAGCATGAAGAAAGGAATAATTAGCATGAAAATTTACTAGCAAGTTTATATGTAAGTTTAATAAGAGTCATTATACAGTTTAGCACTTCTCATGCAAGTGGCAAAAAAATAGAGAGAAAACAGGAAGGGAGAGTTATTAATTCCGTATCTAAACGAAAAGAAATGGTTGCTTACAAGGATTAAGCAAAAAATTGAGGCGATATTTATAACCGATTATCGGTATCTAATATATAAGGAATGCTTTTAGTATTTGTAGCAATTTCTGAAAGGATTAAATGGAGGATTTATGAAAGAACAAAAAGGCAAGAAGCAGAAGACATATATATCTATTCGATTAAATATAATGTTCCTTTGCATATTTGTACTATTCTCAGCTATTATTATGCAGCTAGGAAAGATACAAATCGTTGAGGGAGAGGCTTATAAGAACCAAGTGGAAAGTAGTCAAAATGCAATAACTAGTATTCCAGTTCCACGTGGACAAATTTTAGATCGAGAAGGGAAAACAGTTGTTAATAATAAATCTCTTCGCACAATTACGTATACAAGGGTGAAGGGAATTACGAGTGAAGATATTTTAAAAATAGCAAAAGACTTGGCGAAAGTACTTGAAATGCCTGAACAAGATATAAATAAATTAACAGATATCGATAAAAAAGATTTTTGGATGCAGTTGAATTCGAAACGTGCGGAGACAAAGATTACTAAGAAAGATATAGAAAAGTTTAAAGAAAAGGGTATAGAGGGAAAAGAGTTAGATAAAAAAATAGAAGACTTAAGACGAGGTCGTGTTACAGAGGTAGAATTAGCAGAATTAACAGCACAAGATTTAAAGGTGTTAGCTATTAAAAGTAAAATGAGTTCAGGTTATCAACTAACACCACAAATCATTAAAAAAGATGTAACAGATGAAGAGTATGCGCGGATAAGCGAAAATCTTGCGAATTTTCCAGGAGTAGATGCAACTGTTGATTGGGAACGTAATTATGTAAACGGTAATTTATTTCGTTCTGTATTAGGAAATATTACGAGTAGTGAAGAAGGATTACCGAAAGAAAATTTAGATTCTTATTTAGTACGTGGATATAACCGTAATGATCGTGTTGGAAAAAGTTATATTGAACAACGATATGAAGATGTATTACACGGCACAAAAGAAGAAGTGAAAAATATTACTGATAAATCAGGAAACATTGTTAGCACAGAAATAATCTCTAAAGGAAAAAGTGGTAATAGTTTAACATTAACGATTGATATGGAATTACAAAAGAAAGTGGAAGAAAGTATAGAGAAAAACTTGAGAGCTTTTAAGAGTTCAGAGCCACTGCTCGATCGAGCTTTTGTTGTCATGACGAATCCAAATAACGGACAAATTTTATCAATGGCAGGCAAAAAGATTGTAGAAAAAGAAGGGAAAATAGAGGTTGAGGATTTGGCATTAGGAAACATGACAACTTCGTATGAGCTAGGGTCAGCTGTAAAAGGTGCTACTTTATTAACTGGATATGAGACAGGCGCAATACATCCAGGAGATCAATTTTATGACGCGCCGATGAAATTTAAAGGTACACAAGCTAAGAAATCGTGGAATGTATCCGGATTTGGTAATATTAATGATTTACGGGCTTTACAAGTATCTTCGAATGTATACATGTTCCAGACAGCTTTAAAAATTGCGGGAGTTAATTACGTACCAAATGGCTCATTGGATATTAAACAAGGAGCATTTGATACGATGCGCTATTATTTCAAGCAATTTGGTTTAGGTGTCCCAACAGGTATTGATTTACCGAATGAAATAATTGGACAAACGAGAAAAGTAGATAGTCAACCTGGGTTTTTACTAGATTTTTCTATCGGTCAGTATGATACGTATACGCCGTTGCAATTAGCGCAATATATTTCAACGATTGCGAATGGTGGTTATAGAATGCAACCTCAAATTGTACAAGAAATACGAGAACAATCAATAAAAGAAGAGGTTGGCAAAGTTATACGTTCCATAGAGCCTGTCGTATTAAATCGAATTGATATGAAGAAAGAACATATTGATCGGATAAAAGAAGGGTTTAGATGGGTATTCCAAGAAGGTGATGGAACTGGCGTGAAATATTTCAAAAACGCGCCATATAAACCAGCAGGAAAGACAGGAACAGCCCAAACTGTATATGGTGGAGATGACCCGATTGGTAGAAATGCAAAAGGAGAACGTATGGAATGTTACAACTTAACGTTAGTTGGATATGCTCCATATGATAATCCAGAAGTAGCATTTTCCGTAGTAGTTCCATGGCTTCATGATGATAAAAATGGAATTAATTCTATAATCGGAAAGGAAGTATTAGATGTATACTTTGATTTAAAACAGCAACGTATACATGGTGAAGCTACTAGTACAGGTAGTTCTAAGCAAAATTAGAGTACTTTTCTCAGGGAAAGAACCTGTTCATATAAAGCCATTTATAAGTAAAAAAATGAAATATGAAATAGGAGATAGAGGCGTCGTAGCTACTATCTCTTATTTTGTTAATAACTCTCATACTAGCTATAATTTTTTTAGTTTATGGAACAAATTTGGTTCGGTGATTGTCTATTATGTGTACGTATAAAAAGGTGCTAAAAATTTGGAAGGAATGATGATTTTGAAAAATAAGAGGATGCTAAAAATAGGAATATGCGTTGGTATATTAGGTTTAAGTATTACAAGCTTAGAAGCTTTTACAGGAGGGGCACTGCAAGTTGAAGCGAAAGAAAAGACTGGACAAGTGAAACATAAAAATCAGGCGACGCATAAAGAGTTCTCTCAACTTGAGAAAAAATTTGATGCTCGAGTAGGTGTATATGCGATTGATACTGGTACAAATCAAACAATTTCTTATCGATCTAACGAAAGATTTGCCTTCGCATCAACCTACAAGGCTTTAGCTGCAGGAGTATTACTACAGCAAAACTCAATTGATACATTAAATGAAGTAATCACATTTACGAAAGAAGACTTAGTGGATTATTCACCTGTTACAGAGAAACATGTAGATACTGGAATGAAACTAGGAGAAATTGCTGAGGCTGCTGTTCGTTCAAGTGATAATACTGCAGGGAACATTTTATTTAATAAAATAGGCGGACCTAAAGGATATGAAAAAGCGCTTAGAAAGATGGGGGATCGGGTTACTATGTCTGATCGCTTTGAAACAGAATTAAACGAAGCTATTCCAGGAGACATTCGTGACACTAGTACAGCGAAAGCAATTGCTACGAATCTTAAAGCTTTTACGGTCGGAAATGCACTTCCAGCTGAAAAACGTAAAATTCTTACAGAGTGGATGAAAGGAAATGCTACAGGGGACAAACTTATTCGTGCAGGCGTACCAACTGACTGGGTAGTTGGAGATAAATCAGGTGCTGGCAGTTACGGGACAAGAAATGATATTGCTATCGTTTGGCCTCCAAATAGAGCACCAATTATCATCGCAATTTTATCTAGTAAAGATGAGAAAGAGGCTACCTATGATAATCAACTCATTGCAGAGGCAACGGAAGTTATAGTTAAGGCTCTTAAATAATAATCTCTCAATTCTTTATGTAATATAATTAAAAATAAGAACTTGGAAAGCGATTCTTTTTAATGTGAAAAGAATCGCTTTTTTATAAGCATGTAAACTATTTATACATATGTAATATAAAGATATTATTAATGTAGAAAAGAGGTTGAATAGTTATGGAGAATGACAATCAAGTCTTTTGGAGAACAGATTGCCTTATTTTGAGAAGGTTTAGTATGGATGACACTAACTACTTTCATTTTTATCGTTCTAATCCAGAAGTGGCTAGATTTCAGTCATGGGTTAATTATCAATATCATGAGGCTAAAACGTTTGTAAATGAACAAGTTAAAAATAATCCTAATCTACCAGGTACTTGGTTTCAGTTCGCAATTGCTTTGGCTGAAAATAACAAAATAATTGGAGATTGTGCACTTCACACACTTGTAAATGAACCTCGCATTGTAGAAATTGGATTTACTCTTTCTCCAGAATATCAGGGGAAAGGCTATGCAACTGAAGCTGTTTGTGCCTTACTGAATTACATATTTCATTCATTACGGAAACATAAAGTGATTGCATTTTCGGACGTTCGAAATAATAAGTCTATTTCTGTACTAGAACGAGTGGGGTTGAGGAGAGAAGGTCATTTATTACAGAATTACATGCTAAAAGGGCAGTGGATTGATGAATATCAATATTCAATATTGAAGTCTGAATGGAATGACGCTACATAATTTTAAAATTTAGAAACAATGAAGGAACTTATTCATGAAATTGATGAAAATGCCTTTGTCACTGTATATGATGTTGCGGAAACTTTAAAAAGCATGATATTCATTAAGGGTATTAACTAAGTTAAATGTTTTATACATAGTTGATTATTGAAAAAGATAAAAAACTCACCACATATAGAGAGACAACTGGTATGTACTAAGATGTACAACGGCAAGATACATAGAACTAAAACTAAGATATTCATACGAACTCAAAAAGCTGAAATTCCTTAACTTGGGAATTTCGGCTTTAATGTTATATGATAGAGTTACGATTAGAACAGAACCGGGCATGTTTACTTCAACAGAGTGATATAAGTTCTTCAGTTCCTAAAATTAGAAACTTGTACTTGATTATCGTAGTTAAATCGATTTCACTTTAAAAGAGAACCGTTAGATAAAAAGAATAATCTATTGAAATGTTTTTGAGAATTGTAGTATTGATGAAGATTTTAGGAGGGAATATGAGCAAGAAGATTAAAAGAAGTATATTACTTATTGCTACATTAGTAGGTTGTAGTATCTTTTTATATTTACAGAACAATTTAATAAGTATAACTGAGGTTAAAATAACCTCTAGTAAAATACCATCCTCTTTTAAAGGGTATAAAATTCTACAAATTTCAGACTTACACAATAAAAAATTTGGCGATAATCAAGATGTGTTAATTCAAAAAATAAAAAGTATAGACCCAGATATTATTGCGATTACGGGTGATTTAATTGACAGTAAATCATACGATGCAGAAGTTAGTATGCAATTAATACGAGAAATTGTAAAGAAATATCCTGTATATTTTGTGACAGGAAACCATGAACAATGGTCTGGAAAGTATAACAATTTAGAAAAAGAGTTGAAGAAATATGATGTCAATGTTTTAAGGAATGAACATGTAGGCATTCGAAAGGGTGAGCAAGAAATAAACTTGCTAGGTATTGATGATCCAGAGTTTGTTACTGGAAACCGTGATGAAGGAAATATTATAATAGATGAAATTAAAAAAGCGAAAATTGAAATGCAGCCAGATAAATATAATGTATTATTATCCCATCGGCCTGAATTTATAAAGGAATATACGAATGAGAGGTTGGATTTGGTTTTATCGGGACATGCTCATGGAGGGCAAGTTAGATTGCCATTTATCGGAGGATTAGTTGCGCCAAATCAAGGTGTTTTACCTAAATATACAGCGGGTTTATATGTAGAACAAAATACATCAATGGTAGTGAGTAGAGGATTAGGAAATAGTATCATTCCGCAAAGGATTTTGAATAGGCCAGAAATTGTAGTCGTGCAGCTAAATTAAGCTGTACGATTTTTTTTATACAAAAATGAGTAAAGGGGCTTTCTGTATTTTGCAGGAGTAAACATTACAATTTTGTTAAAAATTTTCTACGTTACATAAAGTAACAAAATTTGACCCTCAGTGTTTGTTATAGTGTAAATAATCAAAAAACTTAAAATTTGTCGAGTGAAAATTGTGATAAGTAATTCATATAAAAAACTTAAAGGGGTGTACACATGCATAAAGAATATGAAATTGAAGAATACACGGCGATTGAGGAACAAATCCATTATTATTGTAAATGTTTATTAGTAAGTCATCCTGATCAAATAATAAAGTATTTAGAAAAAAGGTTAGAAAAATATGCAGAAACATTACAATATGCACATTTATATCCTGACACAGTTATTTTACCGTTACAGCAATTAGTTATCGAATATTCTTTAGACGTTGCTAGAATTCGGAAGTATATGAATTTAAAAACGTAAAGTGAAATTTATAGTTTAAATGAAACAGAGTCGACTTTAGGAAATGAAATTCTAATGTCGACTCTGTTTCATTTTTTAATATCGGTGATTGAACATACATACTAATCAACGAAGTTTGACATATAATTAAGCAAGAGTAAAATAAAAGTGAGTACTCACTCATTTTTATTGGAAAAGGAGGATGAAACGTGCAACAACCTTCAATTATTTTACGGACTGTATCAAAAAGTTTTGGAAAAAAAGAAGTGTTACACAATCTTTCATTGCAAGTTGAAAAAGCAGAGATTTTTGGTTTTGTTGGACCTTCTGGATCGGGGAAAACAACGCTCATTAAAATGATTGCAGGTATTAATGAGGCAACGAAAGGTGAAGTGCTTGTTAATAATACTAATATGCCTAATTTAAATGAAATGAAACGAATTGGTTATATGGCCCAGGCGGATGCATTATATGAAGAATTGTCAGCATATGAAAATGCAGATTTTATAGCAACGATGTATGGATTAAAGGGGAAAAGTAAAAAGACAAGAATTGCAGAGGTTTTTGAACTTGTACAATTGTCACAGTATATGAAAAAGCAAGTACAACAATTTTCAGGTGGAATGAAAAAACGCTTATCATTAGCAATAGCACTCCTCCATGAACCAGAAATATTAATTTTAGATGAGCCTACAGTGGGGATAGATCCGCTTCTTAGGAAAACGATTTGGGAAAAATTTTATGATCTTAAAAAGAAAGGCACAACGATTATTGTAACGACGCACATTATGGATGAAGCTGAATTTTGTGAGCGTCTAGGATTAATTAGAGAAGGGAAACTAGTTGCGGTTGGAACAACTGAAGAATTGAAAAAACGCGTGTCATCTGGACGGATTGAAGATGTCTTTTTGTTGGAAGAGGTGGTGTCATCATGAGAGTTACTGGTGTAATCATTCGTATTATTCGCCAATTTTTTCGAGATAAGCGTTCGTTAGCGATGATGTTTGGGGCACCAATGTTATTACTTTGGCTATTATCGCTAGTGTTTACACAAAAAGACTATATACCGCAAATTGCTGTTGTTGATATGCCCGCTCAAATAGTAAAAGTGATGAAAAATCAAGAAGCGTCAATTTATGAATACAGTAAAGAAAACGCGATTTCTGAGTTAGAAAAACAAAAGGTAGATGCAATACTTCGAATAGAGAATGGAAAAATGAAACTTCTGTTGGAAGGTAGTGATTCGTCAAAAAATCGTGCTGTACTTCAAGTATTGCAAAAAAGCACAGAGAAGAATGATGTATCGATTATGAAACCTGAAGTAAATTTTTTACATGGCTCTAAAGACTTTACGATGTTTGATGGGCTTGGTCCTGTATTAATTGGTTTCTTTACATTTTTCTTTGTATTTATATTATCAGGTGTATCCTTCGTAAGAGAACGTTTAAGTGGTACGCTAGAAAGGTTATTATCCACCCCAATAAGAAGATGGGAAATAGTCGCAGGTTATATTATTGGTTTTGGAATCTTTGCCTTTATACAATCCATTATTATCGTAAGTTTTTCCGTTTATATTTTAGATTTATACGTAGCTGGATCTATATGGCTAACGCTACTTATTACATGTATGCTCTCTTTAACTGCACTAACATTAGGTACGTTTTTATCGGCATACGCAAATAATGAATTTCAAATGATTCAATTTATACCGCTTGTTATTGTGCCACAAATCTTCTTTTCTGGATTGTTTCCAATGGAATCTATGAACAAGTGGCTACAAATGTTAGGGAAAGTATTTCCACTCACATACGGCGCTGACGCAATGAGACAAGTGATGATTCGGAATCAAGGGTTTACAGAGATTGCATTAGATCTTGCTGTATTATTACTTTTTTCAATATTATTTGCAGTAGGAAATGTATTTGCTTTAAAGAAACATCGCAAAATATAATAATGACAAAAAGGAGCTTTATAAATGCAGAAGGATTGGCTGGAGGAATTAATAGCTGCAACTAATACGGATAAAAGAAATGAACGTCAAATGCGAATATTAGAGGCGGCTGTTGATATGTTTGGAGAAAAAGGATACGCTTCAACTTCAACAAGTGAAATTGCAAAACGGGCTGGTGTAGCGGAAGGAACAATCTTCCGCTACTATAAGACGAAAAAAGATTTATTACTAGCGGTCGTAATGCCAACTTTAACTAAGTTCGCTGCACCATTTTTCGTACAAACCTTTGCAAAAGAAATATTTAAATCAGAGTATGAATCGTATGAAGGACTTTTAAGGGTTGTAATTCATAATAGATTTAAATTTGCTCAAAAACACTTTCCTATGATAAAAATATTAATTCAAGAAGTACCATTTCAACCAGAACTAAAAAATGAAATACAGCAATTAATAGAAACAGAACTTTTTTCACATTTCAAAAAATTGATTGTGAAATTTCAAGAAGAAGGAGAGATTATTGAAATACCGTCATCTTCCGTATTACGTCTTACTTTATCAGCTGTATTAGGTTTATTATTAACACGATTTTTATTATTGCCTGAAGAAAAATGGGATGATGAAATGGAAATCGAAAATACGATTCAATTTATATTGTATGGATTAACTCCACGAATTTAAGCGTTGAAATGTGAATTACATACATTACTTTTAAGTAAAAATAAATCGCCTTTAAAAAGGCGATTTATTTTCATTATATATTTTTGATAAATAAGTACTTGTTTACTAAAAACATTCTAAATCAGCGTGTTTCTTTGTCTCTTTTTCTAAGACCTAATAATCCTGCTAGTCCTAATAAACCAAGCCAAGCCCAATTATTATTTTTATCACGATTATCATTTAAATCATTTGTTGTATTTACATTTCGAGTTCTTACATCATTATTAACTCTGTCTAAGTTATTGTCATTTACTCGAGTTGAAATATCAGTGTTATTAACTCTATTCATATTATTTCCATCGTATTCAGCTTGCGTAGATGTACCTAAAAACATAATAGATAGTGCTAAAACACTTAAAATAGATGATAATTTCTTTTTCATAACAATCCCTCCTTTCTTAATCATTAATTTCTCCGAAGCAAGTGTGTATTATTCATTTCACAATATCTAAACCCTCATTAATAAGGCGCACATTTATAGAAAATAGAGTTGAATGATTGTTAATATATCATTGGATATATATTTCTCATAAAAATAAATGAATCAAACTTTGCTTAAAATGTTAATCTTAGTACAATTTATATTATACGGGCTAGCACTAAGGAGGTAATAAGATGCGACAATTTGCAAAACCAACAATCGTCGTAAGTAAATGTTTAGAATTTGATGCTTGTCGTTATAATGGAGAGATGATTCCAGATGTAACAATACGAAATTTGCAGCCATTTGTTACATTTATACCTGTTTGTCCAGAAGTGGAGATTGGATTGGGAACTCCTCGTGAAACGATACGAATTGTAGAAGAAAATGGTATGAATAGACTTGTGCAACCGTCGACACGAGAAGACGTTACTGAAAAAATGGAGCAGTTTTCAAATGACTTTTTACAAACGATATCGGATGTGGATGGTTTTATTTTAAAGAATCGTTCACCAAGTTGTGGTACGCGTGATGTGAAAATTTATTCTGGTTTTGAAAAAGCGCCAGCAAAGGGAAAAGGAGCTGGCTTATTTGGGGGAGCAGTAGTAAAAAATTTTTCGCA
Organism: Bacillus sp. GC_Bacil_1; assembly: GCF_026540675.1. Classification (NCBI taxonomy): domain Bacteria; kingdom Bacillati; phylum Bacillota; class Bacilli; order Caryophanales; family Bacillaceae; genus Bacillus; species Bacillus sp. GC_Bacil_1. Next base: position 80,370 of record NZ_JALNUG010000022.1, on the reverse strand, counting down.
TCTTCCTATTGAAGAGGAAGGCAGATTGTCGAATTTTATTATTAGAGAGCATTTCTTTACAAGGCTATTTACAATCGCATATTACAAAATGATTAAACATAGTAAAAATATAAAAGACCTTGTATCGTTTCAGTCGGACAATAAATATTTATTTATGGCATATAATCAGGTGAAACAAAAGGAATTAGGGCGTATAATTGCAAATCAAAAAAATGAAAAAATTGAAGTGGTATTTGAAAACTATGAGAAGACTTTATATGAATTATTTATGCGTGCGCCCCGTTATACATCGAATGTAAATGTATGCGAGCACATTTTTGGATATTTTAAAACAAAGTTAAAAAAACAAGAAAAAGATCATTTTATAGAACTGTTACAAAAGTATGCAGAAAAGAAAATACCACTTAGTAGTTTACTTACAATTTTAAAATCATGGGCTATTCGATTTGATGAAAAGTATTTATTAAGACAAACATATTTCGAACCATACCCTGAAGCATTAGTAGAAATTTCTGATTCCGGAAAAGGTAGAGATTATTAAACAATAAATTACATAATTCGACACAAAACCTCCTATGTTGTTGTAGAACAATGTAGGAATTTTTTTGTGCATTAGTACAGAATCTGTTTTAAAATTAAGTTATGACAGAATTGTAGCAATTGTCTAACTAATATTCCTGTCTTTTAAGTTGTTATGTTTGTAGTAGAAACTCGCACGCTGTCGAAACTCAATATTCGATAAGGGGTGTGTAGCGGAATGGAATTTACTCTAACTCGCGAAAAACAAATGATTAAAGAAATGGTACGTGACTTTGCTGAAAAGGAAATCGCACCGAAAGCTGTATATTATGACAAAACTGCAGAGTTTCCATATGAAACATTTCAAAAAATGGGCGAACTAGGATTACTAGGCATCCCATTCCCAGAAGAGTATGGAGGTTCAGGTGGCGATACAGTATCGTATGCTTTAGCAGTTGAAGAAATTGGTCGCGCTTGTGGTGGCACCGGTTTAAGCTATGCTGCAACAATTTCATTAGGTGCTTCTCCAATTTATTATTTCGGTACAGAAGAACAAAAACAAAAGTATTTAGTTCCAATGGCGTCAGGTAAAACATTAGGTGCCTTCGGATTAACGGAGCCGAATGCTGGATCAGATGCAGGTGGTACTCAATCGAAAGCGGTATTAGATGGTGATGAGTATGTAATCAGTGGTGAGAAGTGTTGGATTACAAACGCAGAGTATGCAAATACAATTATTGTAACCGCTGTCAACGGTATTGAAGAGAATGGTAGAAAACGTATTTCTGCATTTATCGTGCCTACTACGAGTGAAGGATTAACGATTTCAAGTCCTTACGATAAGATGGGTGTTCGCGCTTCTAATACTTGTGAAATCGTACTTGATGGTGTTCGTGTACCGAAAGAAAATATTCTTGGTGATGTAAATAAAGGCTTTAAACAATTTTTATATACACTTGATGGAGGGCGTATTTCAATCGCTGCATTGGCAGTTGGTATTGCGCAATCAGCCTTTGAACGTGCATTACAATATGCGAAAGAACGTCAACAATTTGGAAAGTCAATCTCTAATTTCCAAGCGATTCAATTTAAATTAGCTGATATGGCGACTGAAGTAGAGCTAGCACGCAATTTAGTACATAAAGCAGCTTGGTTAAAAGATAACGATAAACCTTTCGGCAAAGAAGCGGCAATGGCAAAACTATTTGCATCGGAAGCAGCAAGCCGTATTGCGAATCAAGCAGTACAGATTCATGGTGGATATGGTTATATGCGTGAATATGAAGTTGAACGACATATTCGTGATGCGAAACTATTAGAAATTGGTGAAGGAACTTCTGAAATTCAACGTCTCGTAATTGCTAGACATTTAGGATGTAGATAAAAGGGAGGAATCACTATGTTTCAAAAAATATTAATTGCGAATCGCGGGGAAATTGCTGTTCGTATTATGAAAACTTGTCAAAAACTTGGCATACGCACTGTTGCTATTTATTCTGAAGCAGATGAAAATGCCCTTCATGTGAAGATGGCAAATGAAGCTTACTTAGTAGGTGGACCGCGTGTTCAAGAAAGTTATTTAAACCTTGAAAAAATTATTGAAATAGCTAAGAAGACAAATGCAGAAGCGATTCATCCGGGTTATGGTTTATTATCAGAGAATCCGTCTTTTCCGGTTCGTTGCAAAGAAGAAGGAATCGTATTTATCGGTCCTTCAGAAGAAATCATTACGAAGATGGGAAGTAAAATCGAATCACGTATCGCAATGCAAGCAGCAGATGTCCCAGTAGTCCCAGGTATTACTACAAATATTGAAACTGCTGAAGAAGCAATTGAAATTGCAAAACAAATTGGTTATCCCTTAATGCTTAAGGCATCCGCAGGCGGCGGAGGCATTGGTATGCAGTTGATGGAAACTGAGCAAACGCTCACCAAAGCGTTTGAAAGTAATAAAACAAGAGCGCAAAACTTCTTTGGTAACGGAGAAATGTATTTAGAGCGATATATAGCAGATGCGCATCATATTGAAATTCAGCTTTTAGCAGATACACATGGTAACACAGTGTATTTATGGGAGCGTGAATGTTCGGTACAGCGCCGAAATCAAAAAGTAATCGAAGAAGCACCTTCACCATTTTTAGATGAAGGTACACGAAAGGCGATGGGAGAAGTTGCTGTACAAGCTGCCAAAGCACTTGGCTATACAAATGCAGGTACAGTTGAGTTTCTTGTAGATGATCAGAAGAACTTCTATTTCTTAGAGATGAATACGAGATTACAAGTAGAGCATCCAGTGACAGAAGAAATTACGGGATTAGACCTTGTAGAACAGCAACTCCTTATCGCAAGTGGAGAGAAACTATCATTTACTCAGGATGATGTAAAACGTAGTGGTCATGCCATTGAAGCTCGTATTTATGCAGAGGATCCGAAAACATTCTTCCCATCACCTGGGAAAATTACAGATTTAACATTACCGTCAAATGTACGGATTGATCACTTCTTAGAAAATCATGTAACGATTACACCTTTCTATGATCCAATGATTGCGAAAGTCATTGCACATGGCGAGACTCGTGAAGAAGCAATTTCGAAATTACATGATGCTCTAGAAGAATTAAAAGTAGAAGGTATTAAAACGAACACGCCAATGCTACTGCAAGTTTTGGAAGACGAAGTGTTCAAAGAGGGTATTTATACAACGGGGTTTGTAACGAAACAACTCGTTAAAAAATAAGATTTAACAATATTAAGGGGGAAAAAATGATGACGAAAGTATACGCATCGATGGCAGGAAACGTTTGGAAGATTGTTGTAGGAGTAGGAGATACAGTAGAGGAAGAGCAGGATGTCGTCATTTTGGAATCTATGAAAATGGAAATTCCAATCATTTCAGAAGAAGCTGGCACAGTTATGAAAATTAATGTGCAAGAAGGCGATTTTGTAAATGAAGGAGATGTATTATTAGAAATTGAATAGGGAGATATAGGGGGAAGCGAATTGAAACTACCTAATTTTGCTGTCATTAAAGAAGTCGGGCCACGTGATGGCTTACAAAATGAAAAAAAGATTGTTGGCACAAAAGATAAAGTAAAATGGATTCAACTACTTACAGAAGCAGGATTGTCGTATGTTGAAGTTTCCTCATTCGTTCACCCAAAATGGGTCCCTGCATTAGCAGATGCAAATGATGTATTTTCTGAGCTGAAAAGGGACCCAAATGTTACATATGCTGCGCTTGTTCCGAATCAAAATGGTTTGGAACGAGCTTTTTTGCAAAATGTAGATGAGGTGAATGTTTTTTTATCAGCAAGTGAATCTCATAATAAAAGTAATATTAATAAATCGATTAAAGAAGCATTAGTTGTAATTGAAGATATAACAAAACAGGCATTATTCGAAGGGAAAAAGGTAAGAGGCTATGTTTCTACTGTATTTGGATGTCCTTATGAAGGGGATATAAGTGTCACAGCAGTTGACGAATTATGTAATCAACTATTTTCATACGGCATTTATGAAGTTTCTCTTGGGGATACAATCGGTGTAGCGAATCCATTACAAGTAGAACAAGTATTAGAACATCTATTAAAGAAGTATGATGCTTCGCAGTTTGCAATGCATTTTCATAATACGTATGGAATGGCTCTAGCGAATGTAGTTAAATCATTAGAATACGGTATTAAAACGTTTGATAGTTCTTGTGGTGGACTCGGGGGCTGCCCTTATGCACCAGGAGCATCAGGTAATGTTGCTACTGATGACCTAGTACATATGCTCCATAAGTTAGGAGTCCAAACGAATATTGATGAAGAGAAGTTATTGAGAGCAAGTCAATTTATTCAAAGTAAATTAAATATCCAATTACCGAGTCATGTGTATAGAGCGCTTCAACATAAAACGATAAGTAGGTGAGAAGATGCTACAATTACAAAACATTTCAGTTGATTATGTAACACCTCACGTTGTAAAGATTTCGTTATATCGTGAAAGACAAGCAAACTCATTATCTTTAGCATTATTAGATGAATTACAAACTATATTAACTCAAATAAGTGAAGATTCAAACGTGCGTGTAGTTATTTTGACTGGTGCTGGTGAAAAAGCATTTTGTGCTGGTGCAGATTTAAAAGAGCGTGCCGATATGAACGAAGAACAAGTTCGCCATGCTGTTAGTATGATTCGCACTACTATGGAGATGGTTGAACAATTACCACAGCCAGTTATTGCTGCTATAAATGGAATTGCACTTGGTGGTGGTACGGAATTAAGTTTAGCTTGTGATTTTAGAATTGCTGCTGAATCTGCAAGTCTTGGTCTTACTGAAACGACACTTGCAATTATACCAGGAGCAGGTGGTACACAGCGCTTACCGAGATTAATTGGTGTTGGTAGAGCGAAAGAATTAATTTATACAGGTAGACGTATTTCAGCGCAAGAAGCAAAAGAATACGGTTTAGTAGAATTTGTTGTACCAGCTAATTTACTTGAAGAGAAAGCGATTGAAATAGCAGAGAAAATTGCTAGTAATGGACCGATTGCTGTTCGATTAGCAAAAGAGGCAATTTCAAATGGTATTCAAGTTGATTTACATACCGGATTACAAATGGAAAAACAAGCGTATGAAGGTGTAATCCATACGAAAGATCGAATAGAAGGATTACAGGCATTCAAAGAAAAACGCAAACCGATGTATAAGGGGGAGTAAATATGTTAGACCAAAAACAACAATCTAATTCATTTGAAGAACGAGTTGAAACAATTAAACAAGGCGGGGCACCGAAATATCATGAGCAAAATAAAGCAAAAGGAAAATTATTTGTTCGAGATCGTTTAGCGCTTCTATTTGATAATGGCGAATATGTAGAAGATGCATTATTTGCTAACTGTGAACAAACAGGCTTACCTGCGGATGGCGTTGTAACGGCAACGGGTAAAATACATGGTCGTACTGCGTGTGTAATGGCCAATGATTCTACTGTAAAAGCTGGATCATGGGGATCACGCACAGTTGAAAAGATTTTACGTATTCAAGAAACAGCTGAAAAACTACGTGTTCCGTTATTTTATTTAGTCGACTCTGCTGGAGCACGTATTACAGATCAAGTAGAAATGTTCCCAGGGCGCCGCGGTGCAGGAAGAATCTTCTATAATCAAGTGAAGTTATCAGGTAAAGTTCCTCAAGTATGCTTGTTATTTGGACCTTCTGCAGCTGGTGGTGCGTATATTCCAGCCTTTTGTGACGTTGTAATGATGGTAGAAGGAAATGCATCTATGTATTTAGGATCTCCTCGTATGGCTGAGATGGTTATCGGTGAGAAGGTAACTTTAGAAGAGATGGGCGGAGCTCGTATGCATTGCTCTGTATCAGGATGCGGAGATGTTTTATGTAAGACAGAAGAAGATGCGATTACACAAGCAAGACAATACATTTCATATTTTCCAAATAACTACTTAGAAAAGACTCCATTGGTTACACCCCAAGAACCGAAACAATTCGATAAAACGTTAGAACAAATCATTCCAGAAAATCAAAATGCTCCTTTCAATATGAAAGATCTCATTAATAGAGTTATTGATGAAGGTTCATTCTATGAAGTAAAAAAATTATTTGCTCAAGAGCTAATTACAGGCTTAGCACGTATTGATGGTAAGCCAGTTGGTATTATTGCAAATCAGCCGCGTATGAAGGGCGGCGTATTATTCCATGATTCAGCTGATAAAGCTGCTAAGTTTATTAATTTATGCGACGCATATCATATTCCATTATTATTCCTTGCGGATGTACCAGGATTTATGATCGGTACAAAAGTAGAGCGTGCTGGTATTATTCGCCACGGTGCAAAAATGATTTCTGCAATGAGTGAAGCGACTGTACCGAAGATTTCTATCGTTGTTCGTAAAGCATATGGCGCTGGTTTATATGCGATGGCAGGTCCAGCATTTGAACCAGATTGCTGTTTGGCATTACCGACAGCCTCTATTGCGGTAATGGGTCCAGAAGCTGCGGTTAATGCTGTATATGCAAATAAAATTGCAGCTTTACCAGAAGAAGAGCGTGCTAGCTTCATTGCTGAAAAACGTGAAGAGTATAAGAAAGATATTGATATTTATCATTTAGCATCAGAGATGGTGATTGATGGTATTGTTCATCCAAACAATTTACGTGAAGAGTTAAAAGGACGTTTCGAAATGTATATGAGTAAATATCAAGTATTCACAGATCGTAAACATCCTGTATATCCAGTTTAAAAGCCCTATTTAGGGCTTTCTTGCTCAAAAAGTTAAGGAGGGGAAAACATTGAAACAAGCAGTTTGGTTTCCAACAGAAGAGTACAAGGAAAAAACACGTTTATATAGTTGGATGAAATCATTGGGATATGAAGACTATGAAACTTTTTATAATAAATCTATTGAGGAAACAGCTTGGCTTTGGGGAGAGGCAGAAAAAGCAGTTGGCTATCAATGGATGAAACCTTATACAGAAGTGTTAGATTTAGAAAATGGTACACCGTTTGCACAGTGGTATAATGGCGGAACATGTAACGTTGTAGAATCAGCTTTATCCCGCTGGCTTGCGGATGAAGAGACAAGAATACAGCCAGCACTTCAGTACGAAGGAGAAAATGGAACTTCAAAATCATTTACATATGAAGAGCTTGATAACTGGGTAAGCCGTGTTGCCAATGGTTTGAAACACGCGGGTATTGAAAAAGGTGACCGTGTAACAATTTATATGCCGATGATTCCAGAAACAGTTGTTGCGATGCTAGCTGTAATGAAAATTGGAGCAATTATTTCACCAATATTCTCAGGCTTTGCGTCTGATGCAGTTATGACACGTGTGCAAGCGGCAGGTTCAAAAATGATTATTACCGCAGATGGATTTTCACGCCGCGGTAAAATTGTTTCTTTAAAAGATGAAGTAGATAAAGCTTGTGAACATTGCCCAACTGTTGAAAAAGTTGTTATCGTTCGTCATGCAGGAAATGATTTTATACCACATAACTATGACTTTTCGTGGAATACGCTAGAAAAAGAAAAACCATTCATACATGCCGAGGAAATGCAAAGTGATGATCCATTAATGCTCATTTATACATCAGGAACGACTGGTAAGCCGAAAGGAACAGTACACACGCATGCAGGATTTCCTTTGAAAGCAGCTTTTGATGCAGGATTTGGAATGAATATTAAACAAGGTGATCGTGTATTATGGGTAACTGATATGGGCTGGATGATGGGGCCGTTTCTATTATTCGGTTCACTCATTAATGGAGCAACGATGGTTATGTACGAAGGTGTTCCAGACTTCCCAGAAGCAGACCGGTTATGGGAGACAGTTGATAAATATGAAATTACTCATCTAGGTATTTCGCCAACGTTAATCCGAGCATTAATGGCAAAAGGTGATGAGTATGTCAATAAACATTCTTTAAAGAGTTTGGAAGTATTCGCATCAACAGGAGAACCTTGGAATCCTGATCCATGGATGTGGCTGTTTGAAACAGTTGGAAAAGGAAATGTTCCAATCTGTAACTACTCAGGTGGAACTGAAATCTCTGGTGGGATTTTCGGCAATGTTCTTATTAAGCCAATCGCACCGATTAGTTTTAACGCATCTTTACCAGGAATGGCAGCTGTCGTACTGGATGATCAAGGTAAACCAATTCGAGATGAAGTCGGAGAATTATGCTTAGAGAAACCTTGGGTAGGTATGACGAAAAGCTTCTGGGAAGATGATGAACGTTACGTAAACACATATTGGTCGCGTTTTGAAAATAAATGGGTCCACGGTGACTGGGTCATTTACGATGGTGAACAATATATCATCACAGGGCGTTCAGACGATACGTTAAATATTGCAGGTAAACGTATTGGACCTGCTGAATATGAATCTATTCTTGTGAAACATAACGATGTAATCGAAGCTGCTGCAATTGGTGTACCTGACGAAGTAAAAGGTGAAGTTTGTCATTGTTTTGTAGTGTTAAGAGACCATGTAACATTCACAGGGGAATTAAAGAAAGAATTAATGAGTTTAGTAAACTCTCATATTGGAAAAGCGTTGTGTCCTAAAGACATCCACGTTGTAGAAGATTTACCGAAAACACGTAATTCTAAAGTAATGCGCCGTGTTATTAAAGCAGCTTACTTAGGAAAAGAATTAGGTGATTTGTCTTCACTTGTAAATCCTGAAGTAGTTCCGTTTATTCAGGGGTTACAGTCTAGTAAATTATAAAGTTAGAAAGGATCTCTGTATAAATAGAGATCCTTTTTTATGTTTATAAAAAGAAAAGAAGTGAATTTGATGAAGAAGAAAAATTCTACTATTAGTGTTAAGTATGTCTGTTTTATAGTTTTTATTAAAATACGATACTGTGGCATGTTTATTCATTGGAGTAATTAAATTTTGTTAAGGATGAAATTCAATAAAAGCGTTATTTTAATAGGCTGTTACGAAATTTAATTTGAAAGGCACATCCAAATGATAAAAAAAGAGCGCTATAAAATCAGTGCTCTTTTTATTAGAAATTGCTTAGTTCTTAAAAATAAAATCATTACGGACAATTCACAATGGTAATAATGACGCTAGCCATTGTTCCAGGAGAATCAAGAAGTGAAGCAGTAACGGTTACTGTTCCAGGCCCATTAGCGGCTAGAAATACAGCGGTAAAGTTACCTGAGGCATTGGTAATGACAGCAAGAGGAACCATGAAAGCAAGAGATGGGTTACTAAACGAAAAACTGACCACTACCCCTGGAGTAGGAATACCGTTTACTAATACTTGACCCGAAAAAAATAAAGTATTATTTCCTTGAGTGGATACACATGCTGTAGTTTCGTTAGAAGTCAAGGTAATAGATGCAGGTCCAGCAGGAAGATTAAATCCAGTTGATCCGGTTGGCCCAGTCGGTCCAGTTGATCCGGTTAATCCAGTAGCTCCTGTAGAACCGGTGGGACCGGTAGGGAATTGAAAAGGTTGAACAGTTGGAAGTGTAGGTCCAATAGAACCGGGATTAAGTGCAGCAAAAGATAAAAACTCGTCCATTATTTATCACCTCTAAAAATCGTATTACTAATAGTAAATGTAATGATAGAGCAAAGTGAAACGGACAAGCGGTTTTATTTTAACAAATTAAACAAAGTAGTTATATGATAGAAAGAGAGATTAGTATGATTCCTTTAGAAATTAAATATAAAAAGGCGATTATCTTCAAATCGCCTTTTAGGTAATGCCGTGTAATTTTATTCAGTTATTTGAAATATAGTTTCATTCGGTTTGGAAAATCCATACAGTTTCCTTGCGAATTTTAAAATTTCTTCTTCACTACTTGTTAAAGCCTTGACATCCTTGTTAAGGGAATGACCATCCTTCTTTACAGAAGATAATTTTTGTTGTTCCGTATTAAGTGTGATTTGTTTTTCTTTAATCATTTCTTGTTGGTTATTCAGAGAATATTGAAGGACAAAAATTATAGGTAATATAAAAGCCAAAGTAGTTATAATACGGCGTCTTGTTTTTTTTATACTACCTTGTTGGGTATTAGGATTCACTTGCTGTGAGGGTATATTAGGATTTGATTGGTGTGATGATACTTTTGGGATGTTTCCCATTAAAATGCCTCCATTACTGATTGTCGAATTTAAACCGTTTAATAGTATTATAAATGTTCAATAAGGATTTTAGAAGATATTTTAATATAGGTGAGTTTTGTAAAGTTTAAACAAAATCTTTATTTAAATAAAAGAAACCCCGCTTGTCTCTGGGGTTTCTGAAGGCAATGAAAGTACTCGACTAATTAAAGATTCCATGAATTTTTTGCTGAAAATACTGGTGAATTCGTCTGAAGTAATGAGGGCATCTAAAGCTTTATACGTACGTGAAGTAATTAAAAATCGATTTATAAGAGTTAGCTTGTTTTTTCTTAATAGCCCACCTAATCAGTAAATACATATGTCTGTTGAAATCTTTACGTGTTCATTGATAAAAAGCTGATTATATTCATTCAGCTTTTTGTATAATACATTCTAGTATTTATCGGTTCCAAAAGACATATTCTTTCCTTTAAGTTGGCATCGAAAATATTACCAATTTTTTCTTTTACAATGGCAACAAATAAAGAAACATTTACAACGACACTTATTTCGTTTAGAACTCCAATCATCATCACGATGACACTTTTCTTTAGATTTCCACCAATCATCATTACAATGTTTTTCCTGAGAACTCCAATCGTCATCACAATGACACTTTTCTTTAGATTTCCACCAATCATCATTACAATGCTTTTTCTGAGAACTCCAATTATCATCACAATGATGTTTTTCTTTAGATTTCCACCAATCATCACAACAATGCTTTTTCTGAGAACTCCAGCAATCATTTTTCCAGGACATTTATTTCTACCTCCTTTCAATAGTGTTCATATTATTCTATGTTTTAATAAAAAAATTGCTTGTTTATTAACCTACTATTTTATCTTTATATGATAGAGTGTCTTCTACTCGATATAGAATTCATACAAACTATGCTGATTTTTAAGAGAAAGTGGAGAGAACTACTACTAGTTATGGTATTTTTCAATAAACACTTGTTGAAGAAAATGTTCTGATTACAAATAATATCTTATTTTCGAGTACGCTTTTTAAATGTATATTTCACAATGAAAAATGGGAAATCCACAAATAAAGTCTATGTATATGTGAGTTAATGGGAAAATCTAGTGTGTTTTTAAGGGGCGTCTTATTTAAAAGAAAAAAGGTTTGTTTTAGAAAGTGGTGTCTAAACATTAAATGGAGTAGGACTAAATTTACGGCCGCTCATTAAAAAGCTTTTAATTAGGAGAAGTCTGTTTTTATAATGAATAATGAAAAGAAAGTTTGGTACAATTGTTTGTTTTTTTCTTTTTATGTGTTTGCCTCGTACCCTTTTAAGCTAGTGGACATACTTTACTAATAGAAAGGATTAGGGGGTGAGGTATTGGGTTCTCGATTTAATAATTGTAAAAAGAAGTGTACATGTAAACAAGATGATTGTTGGGAAGTATTCGAAGAGTGTAAAAAAGAACAGCATGAGAAATGTGATAATTCTTGTGTACAAGGAATTAGAGATGAACTTAAGAAATTAATTAATCGAACAGTTCAAATTAATACAGAGGGACGTACTTATGTAGGTACTGTTTCGTCTGTAAGTTGTGATGTAGTTAGGCTTGCGGCTATTCCTGGATCGGTTGGAGTAATTATTTCCATTTGCAAAATTGAAGCAATTTTCCCACCGGTTACAACGGTTACTGCTGACTTTGATTTTAATGGTATTGATGTAGCAAACAAAGCATAATTATGCTGCTTTTTTGTAAAGCCATTCACATGAATGGCTTTATTTTAATTTTATATAAAAGGAGAATATATTCTTTATATAGAAATAAGTTTGAGGTTATAAAGCATGATGTACGAAAGGAGCAAGGAAGTGATTAAACTAGAAAGCTTTAAGAAATCTGATTTTAAACAATTAATAAATTGGATTAATTCCGAAGAATTTCTAATACAATGGTCAGGAAATGCATTCACATTTCCTTTAGACGAACAGCAATTAGAGAAGTATATAGAAAGTGCAAATACACTCGCTTTCAAAGTGGTAGATGAAGAGACTTCAGACGTTATTGGACATATTTCGCTTGGGCAAATAGATAATATTAATAAGTCCGCTAGAATTGGAAAAGTATTAGTTGGTAATACGAAGATGAGAGGACGTTCTATAGGAAAACATATGATGAAAGCAGTACTTCATATTGCTTTTGACGAATTAAAACTACATAGAGTAACTCTTGGTGTGTATGATTTTAATACATCGGCCATTTCATGTTACGAAAAAATAGGGTTTGTAAAAGAAGGCTTATTAAGAGAGTCAAAAAGAGTAGGAGAAACGTATTGGAATTTATGGGAAATGAGTATGTTAGAATATGAATGGAAGAAGTAGCAACGATAGTAATTTATAATTATATTATGTTAACAAAGGGGTTTGGTGGGTATAGTGGATAATAAAACAAAAATAATTTCAATTGCAGCTGTTTCGGGGGGAGGTAAAACTACAATTACAGAAAGATTAAAGCATAAGTTTAAAAACTCAAAAGCTCTATATTTTGATAGTTACACATTTGATAAATCTCCTGCTGATATTTGTAAATGGATTGATGATGGGGCGAATTACGACGAGTGGGTATTAACACCATTAATTCATGATATTGAGCAACTTATACAAAATAATACCTTAGACTATATTATTGTAGATTATCCTTTTGCATACTTAAATAGTGAGATGCGAAAATTCATTGATGTAACTATATTTATTGATACGCCTTTAGATATTGCGATGGCTAGAAGGATTTTGCGAGATTTTAAGGAAGGTACAATAGATGAAATACATAATGATTTGGAACATTACATGACATATGCGAGAAAAGCTTATTTAGAGGCAATTCATACTGTTAAGCCGAATTCAGATATCATATTGGATGGTTCTTTATCTGTAAGTGAAATAATTAATCACGCTGTAGAGGAACTTGGCCGAAGAGAAGTGATTGTCAATGGTTAAATGTATAGAGGAATATATACAAGTTGCTGATTTTAAAATGTATACGAAAATATTCCAAGGAAAGAAGCAGCAGCCTGTTATTATATTGGAATCAGGCTATGGTGATTATTCGAAGGCATGGAATCAAACTGCTGAAGAACTGACGGAATATGGTACGGTACTTACATACGATCGGGCTGGATTAGGCAAAAGCGGGAAGAGTTCCAAGAAACGTATTAGTTCTGAAATGGTAAAAGATTTGAGAACATGCTTAAATCTTTTACAACTGAAGCCACCTTATATTTTTGTAGGACATTCTTTTGGTGGTATAAATGCACGTTTATTTACTGATTTTTATCCTGAAGATATGTTGGGAATAGTTTTGGTTGATTCGACACCAGAAAATTATAAAGAAGCATTTTTGCCAATCATGTCTCCAGAATTTCAAGAAGCTTACTATAAACAATTTGTACATGAAAGTTCTTATGAAGAGTTTATGTTTAGTCTGGGTGAAGCAGATAAATATTGTCAGTCGACGAGAGATATTCCACTCGTCGTGTTAGCTGCTGGTAAAAAAGCTTTTTATTCGCAAGATGCACAAATAAAATGGTTACAATTGCAAGAAGAATTATTAAGATTATCAAACAAAAATAAACTAATAATTGCAGAACAAAGTGGTCATTATATTCAAAAAGATGAGCCACATTATATAACAGATGCTGTTAGGTGGATAATTGAAGTAAGGGAGAGATAAATGTGTACACTTTATTTCAATATAATTGGCAAGTAAGAGATGATTGGTTTAAGTGGTGTGAACAACTTTCAGAGGAAGATTTACTTTGCAAACTGGTGGTATTTTAGAAACATTATTTCATATTGTAGATGTAGAGTATAGTTGGATTAGTGCTCTTCAAGGATAAGAAGATAGAGAACAGCAATTTAAAGATTATCAATCGATTCAAAAAGTGAAAGCGTTATTTAATTTATATAAACGAGAACTTGAAGTTTTTTTGCACTCATAATTATCTAGCCTAGAATGCTAGCACACTTAAAATAAGCCGTATAAAAAGTTAATCATTGTGTGCTTTGATTATATAATGTCGGCGAAATAAATAGTGTGAAGGACAGCTATCTTAACAAGTGTTTCATGTAACGTTCATATACTTTAATTTTTTATAATTAATTAAATTTGAATTTTGTTTGTTGTTAAGAAAAGGTGAGAAGAAAATAAAAAAAGAGGGCTAATGCCCTCTTTTTCTTTTAATTTGGTAATTAATCACAGATTGGTATCCCAAGCACTCTTAGAGCTAATGCTACTTGAAGGGAAATCTCTAATCTAGCAATTTCAATACCAGCTACTGAAAGAACTAAAAAAGGTTGTCCGTTTACAAATACAACGCAACTATCCATAGTTAAACCTCCTTTCTAGTAATTTACTATAGTATATGAGTAGAACTTTAAAATGTAATAGTTCAATTGTTGGATTTAATAGAATTAATAGATTAACCCATTTATACAAACAAAAGAACATAACGAAAGGAAACAGAGATGGATGTATGCCTCGAAAAACATAGGTTTTAAGACATGTAATGGGATATGAAATTCATCATATTGGTCAGCTATCTATATGGGCGAGGGAGTTAAACTTGCAATCTGTTTCAGCAAATTTGATTGGACGAGGATGATAGAATTAAAAACCGACTTGCATCTTAAGCGCAAGTCGGTTTTATATATATAAGAAGATTTCTTAATTGAAATCCTCGGATTTTTTCTGACGTATATGTAAAAACATTAAGGTGGTAATGATTAAAAAAATCATTATAGTTTGTATAATTAAATTTTTAAACTGAAGCAATATTGTCCAAGATGTAAGGGCGTCTTTAAAAGCTTGGAGTGCAGAGTACGAGGAAGGATCAAAACCATACTGTAGCAACTTTTTTGTTTCAATAAATGAAATGTTTTCTTCATCTGCATCTAATATTACTGAAATTAGTCTAGTATCTCCAAGTTTTGCTGTACTGACAAAACTATAATTACCGTTAGTTGAAAAACTAGTTTGTAAGCCATCAACACCTTGAAGTTTAATGTTTTCATTAAGGGAATATATCATTTTATTCGTATTGAAAACCTGGGAATCTTTGAAGGTAAATTGGTAAGAGGTTAGTTTCGTAATATTCAATACATCTGGAAAATCTTTTACTAATTTTGCTGCTAGTTTAGCTGCGTCTATCGCTGTTGTAGTTGATTGTTTATCTGTATCATTATTAATTCCAGTAGAGTTTAGAAATGGAGATGGTTGTAATAACTTTAGTTCTTTTGCTTTTTTATTCATTAATACTGTAAAGTTATCTTCATTTCCAGCAATGTGTTCTGCTAGAGCGAGTGCAGAACGATTATTCCCTGCCAGTAGCAATGCATGAAGTAAATCACGAACCGTTGTTTTATCATTCGATGTTACTTGTATAGGGCTTGTTTCTACTCGGAAAACTTCGTTACTTATTTGTACTAAGTCATCTAACTGTATTTTTCTATCATTTAGTTGCTCCAATACGATATATTCTGTCATTAATTTAGATAAAGCAGCTGATTGTACCGGAGTTTCTTCATTTTTTTTATAAACAATTTCACCTGAATTAGCATTTATTAAAATAGCTGATTTAGCTTGAATAATCGGACCATTTACATAAAGATAAAAATATAAAACGATAAGTGCGGTAATAAAAAAAGATAATAATAAAATAGCGAATTTCTTTAAGAATTGCATAAGCGATCCTCCTATTATGACATCAATACTAGTATTGTAAAAAGGAATGCTTAATTAGGAAGAAAGAAAAGGTAAAGAATTTCTAAAGAATTATAAAGGATTATTAAATTTTGGGTATTAATGGAAAAAAGTTCAATTTCTTATATGATAAGAAATTGAACTTTTTATTTATAATATTAACATTTGTATGGGAGTAGTTTTACAGTGAATGTTGTTTTTTCATCATCACTATATACTTCAATTGTTCCTTTATGCAATTCGACTATACTTTTTGCAATAGCTAATCCAAGTCCAGATCCACCAGTGTTTGTAGAGCGAGATTTCTCAACGCGATAAAAACGTTCAAAAATATGAGGTAAATCCGTACTAGGAATAGGTTGTCCGTAATTTGTTATATCAATTGTAATCATATTATTGCTTTCATAAGCAGTAAGGTCAATATAGCGACCTTCGCTTCCATAAGCGATAGCGTTTATAATAAGATTTTCAAACACACGCACTAATTTTTCACCATCAGCTAATACCATGAGCTTTTGAGATGGGAAAGAAGGTCGACACTCTATATTTGCTTCTTGAAATTGTATACGGAATTGAACAGTTAATTGCCCAAGTAACTCTACTATGTCAATAGGGACAGAATACAAGCTTAACTCTTTATTTTGAACACGTGTATATTCGAACAAGTCATTCATTAATGCATTAAGACGAGTTACTTTATCGTAAATGACTTGAATATAGTATCGCAATTCTACTTCATCTCTATAATTATCATGATGGATTAAATTTACGTATCCAACTATAGAAGTAAGGGGAGTGCGTAAGTCATGTGATACATTTGTAATAAGTTCACTTTTTGCTTGTTCCGCTTGTCTTTCTTCATCAATGGAGACTTTTAATTGTTCAACAATTTCATTGACCCCGATTGCTAATTCTTCTAGATAATTATGATTTACAATAGAAACTTTATGATTGAAGTTTCCATTTGCAATATAACGAATTTCTTCTATCATTTTTTTAATACAAGTTTCATAGTAAAGTTTTTTCTCGTGACGATAAAAAATGTAAAGATAGGATGAAAAAATAGAAAATAAAAACAAATAAGATACAATCATCATCCATAACGATTCTTTAATCCCTTTATACTTTTCATAACCAAAAATTCGAATGAATTCTTTACCGAGTTCAGTTAGAGTAAGTGAACTCTCAATTACACTCGTAACGAGGCGATAAATAATTAATTCAGTAATAGGCGTGAGTGTGATAGCTAATAAGAGCCAAAAAATAAGTTTCCATTTAGGGATATCTTTTAATATATCAAATGCTTCATTTCTCAATTTTATAGCCAACTCCCCAAACAGTGTGAATAAATTTTTCTCCATTTATTACTGTTTCAAGTTTATCCCGTAAGTTGCTAATATGGACCATTACAGTCTTATTTGAACCGTAACCATCTTCATTCCAAACGCGTTCAAAAATTTCTTCTGAACTAAATACTCTTCCTGTATTACTTGCAAGCAAATATAAAATATCGAATTCAATAGAGGTTAGTTTAATATACTCTCCATTTACTTTAACAGTATGATTATGTTTGTGTATTTCAACAGAGCGAATACGAATAATACCATCTTCATTCTTTTGCGAAGTAGCGTTTTGGAAAGATGATCTTCGTAATAAAGCTTTCACTCTTGCTACTAATTCTAATGGATTGAATGGCTTGATCATATAATCATCGGCACCTGTCATAAGACCTAATATTTTATCCATATCTTCTGCTTTTGCACTAAGCATTAGAATTGGTACAGTATTATTTTCACGTACTTCCTGACAAACTTCTAATCCGTTTCGTTTTGGCATCATAATATCCAAAATCATAAGGTCAACTTCATATGTAGAAACCTTTTGCAATGCTTCATCGCCATCATAAGCTTTATAAATGTTATAGCCTTCATTTCGCAAATAAACAGCAAGTAATTCAACAATTTCTTTATCATCATCAATAATTAATATGTTTTTATTCATTGTGTAGTTCCTTTCCTTACAAATCATCAACATTACTATAATATCAAACATTTATGTACTTGTAGCGATGATTTTGTATAAAATTTCATGTAACGTATTAAAAAGGAGTAAAAAGATTAATATCGAATATAAAATAAAAAGGATATTTAGATTCTACATTATAATGTAAGTTAGTTATAAGGGGGATTTTCTATGTTATATAGTGATATATATTCATTTACTCCAACTGGAAAAATAGAAAATGATATTAAAGCCTTTCTACTAAAATATAATAAAGAGTTTACATATAAACATTCAATTCGTGTGGCAAATGAGGCAAAAAAGATTGCAGAAAAGTTTCACGTAGATAAAGAAAAAGCAGCAATTGCAGGATATTTACATGATATTAGTGGCATTTTTCCGAACGAGGAGAGGATTGCAGTTGCTGAAGAGTTTGGGGTAGAGATAGTGGAAGCAGAAAAAAGTTTCCTATGATTATTCATCAAAAATTATCGAGAGTAATCGCAAAAGAAATATTTAAAGTAGAAAATGAAGAAATTTTAAATGCAATTTGTTGCCATACAACGTTGCGTAAACATGCAACGAAGATGGATTTAGTATTATTTGTTGCAGATAAAATAGAATGGGATCAAAACGGGACACCACCATATTTAATAGAAATAAAAAAAGGATTGGAAAAAGCAGCTTTTGTATATATTTCATATTTGTGGGAAAGGAAAGATACATTGAAAGTTATACATCCGTGGCTAGAAGAAGCATACTGGGATTTAAAAGGAATTTTACAGTAGAAAGGACAAGGAAATGCAATTAAAAGAATATATGAATCAAACATTTCCAGGAGTTACATTAGGACCCTACTTATATTCTCAGTGGGGAAATCATTTATATTTTGATTTCGGAAAAGATAAATATCAAATTGTAGAAGGAACCGACGATTTAAATATGGAATACTTTTCTCAACTATATACATATAATAAATTCTTATTTGAAGACATATTTTCAAAAGAAGATGTAGTGTTTGTAGTGACAAATGTTTATAGATTTAAAAAGGAAAACATAAAAACTCCACAGAAAATAAATGTATACAATAAATATATTAAGAAAAGAGATTTAAGATTTCATATAAGACAAGAAACGTTACCGTTTCTATTTGAAGATGAAGAAGCAGATTTATATTGTACATATCATTTTTCTTTAAAATGTCTTGCGGAAGATATTAAGTATGAATTGCTTATACAAGCTGCTAATCACGAGGATTTCTCTGCTCTGTATCCTCGATTTGGACGAAAAAAAGAAATTTCTTATCCAGATGTATTTCTCATAAATGCAACGAAAGATATTGTCATGTTTATGTGTGATGATAGAGGATGTAAAGTAATTGCGAAGAATAAAGAAATAATACGAGATTTATATAAGAAATACAAAGAATGGATTCCAGATTATGAACGAGAAAGTATAGATAACTTATTTAAATGACAATAGGGGAAGTGAAGCGTGTAATGAAACGTATTGCAATAGTATCTGCATGGGAACCAGAACTGACGTATTTGCATCAACATTATCCGAGTGAACGTGTTGAAAAAAGAGCAGCTTGGGAATTTCATTTTCATACTATTAATGAGCTGGAAATTATATCAGTTGTTACTGGTGTTGGTAAAGTAAGCTGCGCTAGTTGTGTACAATTGTTAATTAGTGAGTTTCAGCCAGATGAGTTGTTTATGACAGGAATATGCGGAAGTTTATCAAACAAGGTGAAAAACGGTCATATTGTAGTGGCACTAAACGCAATACAACACGATGTTACTGCAGCTGGCTCAGGGGAAGATGTTTTTAATTTATATAACGGTAGAACAGCACCTATTGAAACAACAAAATCACTTGTAAGAAGAATAAAAAAAATACGATCATATGATCCAATACATTTCGGTACATTTTTATCCGGAGATCAACGTATTCGCAGTTCAGAAATGAGATATTTACTCCATACCGTATATGGAGCATTGGCAGTTGATCAAGAAGTAGCAGCTTTCGCCTATGTATGCCAAATAAATAAAAAACCATTTCTATGTTTAAAAGCTGCTTCAGATCAAGCAAATGATAAAACGAAAGAAGAACAAAAAATCTTTAAAATGCTAGCATGCGAAAGAGCATGTGAGCATTTAATTGCTTTTTTGCGTGTTTATGAGATTAATGTAGTAAATAATAGATAGTTTGTTATAAAACAAATTAATAGTGGGTTATATGTAGGGAAATGTCCGTTCATTTCAAATTAAGAGCTGAAATTTATAATAGATGGAATATATTATATGGGTACATGTTGCGGTTAATACAAGCAATTGGAGGGCAATTTTATATGATTCAATATAAAAGATGTAGTGAAGTAAATATTGATTTAGTATATGAAGCTTTTAAAGATGGATTTTCCGATTATATTATTAAGATGGAAGTTTCAAAAGGTGATTTTATACACCGTTTTTTGGGACCAGAAGGTAATTTGCTAGAACATTCTTTTCTTGCTTTAGACGGTGACAAATCAGTTGGCGTAATATTAGGTGGTATAAAGGATTATGAAAGTATAAAGACTATGCGCTGTGGAACATTAGCGGTTCATCCTAATTACCGAGGTATTGGTGTGAGTCAAAAATTATTTGAACTGCATAAAGAAGAGGCGATTCAACATGGATGTAAGCAACTTTTTCTCGAAGTCATTGTAGGAAACGACCGAGCGATTCATTTTTATAATAAGTTGGGCTATGAAAAAGTGTACGATCTTTCTTATTATAATTTAAATGATTTGACTAAAATAATGAATAAAGATTGTAAGGATATTGAAGTAAAACAATTAGAATTTCCAACTTTTAAAGATGAAATTCAGAAATGGTTAAACTTCCATATAAATTGGCAAAATGATGTTGATTATATCGAAAAAACAAATAATGTATTTTATGGTGCATATGTCACTAATGACTTAAAAGGCTCTCTATGTGTAAATGAAGAAGGTAAAATTAGTTTTATTTTCGTAGATAAAGATTATAGAAATATTGGTGTTGGGATGAAATTATTAGAAGTAGCAAGAGAAGAATTACATTTATCAAGTTTATCAATTGGGTTTCCTAACAATAATTTACTGGAGGGTTTTTTAAAGAAATGTAGATTTGAAAAGAATTCTTTAGCACAATATGAAATGTATTTATTACTCTAAGAGCGGAAAGATTTATTCTTTTCGCTTTTTATTTTGCTGTTATGTTGGTAAATGCTCCGTAACTATAATTTATAATGCGAGGGAGTTTGTTTATCCTTAAGTTATTTTTTAAATTGTCAATTTCATACTAATAATTTTCTTTGTATAATATTCTAATTTTATGTAGAATAGATACGATGGGAGGGGATGAAATGAATAATGGATTAAAGTTTAAGATTTTTGAATTGCATTGTCTCGTTCAAAAGACTTATTCTGATATTAAAATGGCATGTGATATTGCTATTTATCAAGAAAACACTTCTAAATATTTAATTTCATTAGGATTTTTAAATAAATCATATATGACTTATATAGAAGCAAAAAGATTCTATCGCGAAAATGAAGAGCTTGTAAGTGTAGAATTTGATAATTTCTTTGATATGTATGATAAATTAGAAAACGAATTAAAACAAGTTATTTCAACTGAAGATAAAAATCCTTCATCGCTACATAGCAGACTTGATCAGTTTCAGCAGAAAGTTGAAAATATAAATGACCTAATAAAAGTATTGCAAAATGCTCGTTAATGAATGCTTTTTTCTTTTTGTATAGAAATTATGTATTAAAAACATTTTAGGGATATTACATATTGAAGAGGTGGGTTTTGTAGATTACAAAAGTCATCTTTTTATGTTAGGAATAGATTGTATACATTTTAGCAGTTTCATATAAATAATAGAAATTTATACGAGGTAAATATCATGGGAAATAAAAAAGAAATAGCTATAGTAGCATTAACAACAGGATTCGTTTTAACAAGTGTAACACCATATGGAGTAGGTCATGCAGAGGAACCTGGTCAAATGCAAGTTGAAATTCAAGAGGATTCGTTCCGTACAGGTGATCTGACACAACCATCAAAAAAGGCACCAGAGAATGTAGTGAAAGATGCACTTAAGGAAAATACGGAGCATGCTTTGTCTCCAAAACAAGTTAGTGCAGAAACAGGAGTAGATTACAAGGTTCTTCAAAAACGTGGTTCTTATGATGGAACTACACTTGTGCGCATGCAACAAATATATGAAGGGAAAGAAGTATATGGCCACCAGTTGACTGCTCACGTAGATAAAAAAGGTATTATTAAAAGCATTTCAGGAGCTAGCGCACAAAATTTAACACAAGAAGATTTAAAGAAACCTATTAATTTATCAAAAGAAGAAGCAAAACAATATATTTATAAAAAGTACGGAAACGATACTAAATTTATTTCTGAGCCAGAAGTTAAGGCAGTTATTTTTGTTGATGAAAATCATGGGCAGGCTAGCAATGCATATCAAGTTACATTTGCTGCTACAACACCAAATTATGTATCTGGAACTTATTTAGTGAATGCTCATAATGGTGAAATGTTAAAAGATATGGTACAAGAATCAAGTTTGAAAATAAGTGAAGAGTATGTTGAATCCGTTAAGGAAAATAAAACTAGCAATTTTACATCATTAACTGGAACAGGAAAAGATGATTTAGGCGTAACTCGTACATTTGGTATTTCTAAACAGACCAGTGGGAATTATGCGCTTGCTGATTACACAAGAGGACAAGGAATTGAGACATATGATGTAAATTATAGAGATATTACAAATGAAGAAAGTTATTATCCCGGTATACTAGCAACTAGTGTTTCAACAACATTTAATGATCCAAAGGCGGTAAGCGCTCATTTCTTAGCAACAAAGGTATACGATTTTTATAAAGAAAAATATAAGCGTAATAGTTTTGATAATAAAGGAAAAAAAGTAGTTTCAGTTGTACATGCATGGGATTCTGGAGGAACAAATGATCCTGAAAATTGGGAGAATGCATTTAGTACTAATATTAATAACATTAGTATGCTTTTATATGGAGATCCTATGGTAAAAGCATTCGATATAGCGGGTCATGAATTTACACATGCAGTTACATCAAGCGAATCTAACCTTGAATTTTCAGGAGAATCTGGGGCGATTAACGAGGCATTATCTGATATTATGGGAACGGCTATAGAGAAATACATAAATAATGGGGAATTTAACTGGACAATAGGAGAACAAACTGGATCGACTTTTCGTAATATGAAAAATCCAACTGCAATTAATTTTTCAGAAGGACTACCGTATCCTGATGATTATAGTAAATATAATGATTTAAATGGAGAGGATTATGGAGGCGTTCATTTTAACTCAAGTATTATTAATAAAGTTGCGTATTTAATTGCACAAGGTGGTACTCATAACGGTGTAAATGTAAATGGTATTGGTGAAGATAAAATGTTTGATATTTTCTATTATGCAAATACTGATGAATTAAACATGACTTCTGATTTCTCTGAATTGAGATTGGCATGCCTTACAGTTGCAACTAATAAATATGGAACGAACTCAATTGAAGTTCAAGCAATCCAAAATGCTTTTGATGCGGCAAAAATTACAGGAACAGTGAAAGAAAACGAAAAAACAATAGAAAACCAAGCTCCAGAGTTAACTGTACCGATTACCATTACACTACGTGTAGGAGATACGTTTGATCCAATGAGAAATGTAAAAGCTGTTGATAAGGAAGATGGTGATTTAACAAATAAAGTAAAGCATAAAGGCGATGTAGATACTTCAAAATCAGGTACATACATTATGGAATACATGGTTGTTGATTCTCAAGGGCGGAATGCAACGGCAACACAGACTGTAATTGTAGAGAAAAATGGAGAAACATCAGATTTAGAACCTAAATTAACAGTGCCTGTTGGAGCGACAATTCATGTAGGAGATTCATTTGTTTCAATGGCAGAAGTATTAGCTATCGATAAAGAAGACGGTGATCTCACTTCTAAAATCAAAGTTGATGGTGAAGTAGATACATCTAAAGCCGGTACTTACATATTAACGTACACGGTTACAGATTCTAAAGGTCATGAAGTAACGGCGAAGCAAACTGTAACGGTCAAAGTTAGAGAAGAAGTTAAAAATGATAAACCAATACTAAAAGTACCTGCTACAACTTCAATTACTGAGGGTGATCAATTTGATCCGTTGGTAGGAGTATCAGCTACTGACAAAGAAGACGGTGACCTTACTTCTAAAGTAGCGTATGAAGGAACTATAGATACAACTAAAGCTGGTACTTATGAAATAATATATAGTGTAAGAGATTCCGTGGGTAATGAGGTAAATACAATACAAAAAGTATTAGTGAAAGATAAAGAAACTAGCAAACCTAATGGTCTTGCTAATAAGACAAATAGCAATAGTATCTCAAATAACAGTAATACAGATAAAAAAGAATATACATATAAGGAGCTGCCAAAGACGGGTGTAAGTACAACTAACAGTGCAGCAATCGGCATATTGATGATTATTACAGGTACAGTACTCACTTTGATTCGCAAATTTAGAAAGATACAAAAATAATAGTAGGGATTATTCGTTTGAAGAAAAGAGTTCAGTATTCAAAAGAAATAAAGTAGAAAGTAAATAAAACGAAATATGGATTTTTTACTTATTAAGATTTTAATAGTTAAGCGGTACATTTGGCCTTTATAAAAATTTGCAGTTGGATACTATTCTGTCTACAGAACTATATTACATATAAAACACGTTACTATTCTTTTATTTTAATGAGAATAGTAACGTGTTTTTTGATTTGAAAATAGCATAAATCCTATAGCTCATGAATATAGGAGTACTTCTAATTTGCCATTGATAAGTTACTGAAAACACTTTGCTTTAATGGAAGTGTCACTCTAAATGACAACATGAGATTTTCGATATTTACCAGGTGTTTCATTGGTGAATTTTTTAAAAATTTTAGTAAAATAACTTTGATCGCTAAAATTAAGCGAAGCGCATATGTCTGATAAGGGATAGGTGGTGAAAGTTAATAATTTCTTTGCTTCTTCGATTCGTTCACGTTGAATGTACTCAATTAATGAAATACCGACTTCTTTTTTAAATAATATAGATAAATAATCTGAATTCACATTTGCAAATTTAGCAAGTTGTTTAACAGATATTGGATTGTAAATGTTTTTAAAAATGTAGTTTTTGCAAATAGCAATAGTCTGTGAATTTTGCTGTGTTTTTTGTGCCTTTACACGGTCTGCAAAGGTACAAAAAGCATTTTTTAATAAATCCCAAACAGATTCTTTGTCTTTTAAATTTTCTGTTCTTTGAATATGTAAATCATAAATTTTGTAAGCTATCCCAGATGGAAGACCCCCTTTTATCGCATATCTAGTGGCGAGCGTAATGGATGAAATACAAATGTTTTTATGACGTCTTAATTGATGGAATGAAGATAAAGATGAAAGAGTCTCTTGTTGGAATTCGTAATAATATTTGAGCACGGTTTCTTTATCCCCGTTTTCTATAGAACCAAGTAGTTGCTGCTCTATATATAAATTATGATAAATGGATTCGTCTTTTTGCATTGAAATATATACATCTTCGTTTAAGATTCTGCTATGACTTATATGAAGTGAGTCACTGTTATTTGAAAATGTGCTTACATCTGAATTTTTTTTATAGAGAATGTTATAGAACAATATTGCTATATTTACAAAGAAATTTTGATCTTTGACTGACAATGAAAAATAATGGTCTCTTGTTCTTTTATAATTTGGAATAAAATTAAGTTTACTATCCGCTTTACTTGTAGAAAAATTTACATGTGCCAAGGGCCCAATAATAACAGTACCGTTCACCATATAATCGCTCTTTATGTGAATTAAAATGAAGTGCCCTAGATGTTCGTGAGTTCTGAAGATGGGGGAATTATATGTATCATTTCTCTGAAAAAGCACATGTAACTGTTCTATTTTTGATGTATACAACAAGTGTGAATCATTTTTTGATGTGAATTCTAAAAGGATATTTTTGTTACAATCTAAAAAACAAACTGGAATTTCAAACGATTGGAAAAACATATTGCAAATGTACTCTATCTCAACTAGACTGAGCTTTTTAGTCATATTCTTCCTCCTTACAGTTATGCGTAATAGTTAAATAAACATATATTCCTTTTTTCATAAGTAGAAACGGAAAACCTTTATTAATAAAAAATATAAATAAAAGTTATAAACTTCTAAGAATAATACCATAATTTAACATGAATAGCACATATTATTTGAATATACAGGTAATAGTTTTGGACAGTAGCGTAAAATATGAATCGTCACACTTATTTGTTGGTTATTACTTATATGTATTAAAAATGATTAAGGTTGGATTTTAAATAGGGATAGGAAGTGAGAAATTAATAGATTGACAGTAAGTGACTAGTCGAAATTAGCAGTGAAAGCTATTATGTAACAAATGTAATGATTTTTGAAGTAGAGATATAAGTGTAATTTAGGGGAGAAAATTACATATATCATGTGGAGAGACAACGTAATAATAGAAGATAAGAAATGTGAATAAGTGATTGTAAACAATGGATTGTTGGACGACTATATTTTATGTTATTCGTTTAAATCTGATACTTGGCACACTATTGCTTTTAAGAAGGTAATAGTAATAAAGAGATTTTTAAAATGATAGAAGTAGTAAAGGGGATAAGAGAAATGAAAAAAATATTTAGTGTGCTTTTAGTGTTATTCTTAACATTTTCTACATGGTCTAGTGTATTAGTAAAGGCAGATTCACCATCTAAAGGTACTTTAACGATTCATAAGTATGAACAAGAAAAAGATGGAGCGCAGGGACTAGAAGGTGACGGTTCTGCAAATCAAGAGGTGCCAAAAGATGCGAAACCATTAAAAGGTGTAACGTTTGAAGTGAAAAAGGTTGCGTCTTTTGAAAAAATTTCAAACGATGGGAAAATCGTGAAAGAAGATGTGAAACCTGTAATGGGAGCAACTCCAACGCAAGTAGTAACAGATGATAACGGACAAGCTGTATTAAAAGATATTCCGCTAGGACGTTATGAGGTGAAAGAAGTGGCAGGACCTCCACATGTTAATCTAAATCCCAATACGTATACAGTGGATATCCCATTAACGAATAAAGAGGGTAAGGTGCTAAACTATGATGTTCACATGTATCCTAAAAATGAGGTTAAACGTGGTGCAGTGGATTTAATAAAAACTGGTGTAAATGAAAAAGCATTAGCAGGTGCAGTATTCTCTTTATTTAAAAAAGACGGTACAGAAGTGAAAAAAGAGTTAGTAACAGATGCTAATGGTCATATTCGCGTGCAAGGATTGGTGTATGGAGAATACTATTTCCAAGAAACAAAAGCTCCGAAAGGCTATGTAATAGATCCAACTAAACGTGAGTTTTTTGTTAAGAACTCCGGAACAATTAATGAAGATGGAACTATTACTTCTGGTACAGTAGTTAAATTAGAAGTAAAAAACTATGAAGAACCAATAATTGATAAAAAGATTAACGGAAAATTGGAAGCGTTACCAATCAATCCGTTAACTAATTATAATTATGATATTAAAACATTAATTCCAGAAGACATTAAGGAATACAAAAAATATGTGGTAACAGATACTTTGGATAATCGTTTAGTGATTCAAGGAAAGCCAATCGTGAAAATTGATGGAGCAGAAGTAAATGCAAGCATTGTAGAGGTAGCTATAGAAGGTCAAAAAGTAACAGCTACAGTAAAAGATTTCACAAAATTAGATGGTAAAAAAGAATTTCATTTGCAAATTAAATCTCAAGTAAAAGAAGGAGTACCATCTGGTTCGGAAATTTTAAATACAGCAAAAATTGATTTTACAAATAAAAATGATGTAATTGGAGAAAAGGAATCTAAACCTGTAGTTGTTGTTCCAACAACTGGAATAATTGAGTTAACAAAAATTGATGGTGCTAATAAGAATAAATTAAAAGGTGCAGAGTTTGTACTTAAAGATAAAAATGGAAAAATAGTTGTTGTAGCAGGAAAAGAAGTAACAGGTGTATCAGATGAAAATGGTGTTATTAAATGGTCTAACATTCCATATGGAGACTATCAAATTTTCGAAACGAAAGCTCCAACATATACAAAAGAAGATGGTACAAAAGCTTCTTATCAATTATTAAAAGATCCCATTGATGTAAAGATTAGCGAAAATAATCAAACGGTTAAATTAACAATTGAAAATAATAAAAGTGGATGGGTTCTTCCGGTAACGGGTGGCATAGGAACGACTCTTTTTACTGTAATAGGCCTTACGTTAATGGTTACAGCGGCATTTGTTTTCTTCAGAAAAAAGTTTGCTAATAATTAAGATTTTAGGAACATGTAACTATGGGAAAAGGGGAGAAGCAAAATGCTTCCCTCTTTTCGATATTTAAGCATATACAGAGGTGGAAATATGAAACGAAATCTTGTTTTGGGAGGTATTTTTTTATTTGGATTAGGTGTTTTTTTATATCCTACTATTAGTAATTGGTTGGCGACTCGTGCACATTATTCTGAGATTAGCTCTTACGATAAGAATATCAAAGCATTACAAAAGAAAGAAGTCGAACGTAGGGAAAAAGAAGCAGCCGAATATAATAAACAAGTTCACACTTCCACGAAAACATTTACTGATCCATTTTCTGAAAAAAAAAGTAATCATCAAGCATATGCTGATGCGTTAAATTTAGGAGATGTAATGGGATATATTGAAATATCGAAAATTAATATAAAACTGCCAATCTATCAAGGGACATCTGAGGAAGTATTGAGCCGCGGGATAGGTCATTTAGATTTTTCTTCGCTCCCGATAGGTGGAGAAAATACGCACACTATTTTAACAGGGCATCGTGGTTTACCATCAGCAAAATTATTTACAGATTTAGATAAGTTGAGTGAAGGAGATCTTTTTTATATTCATTCTTTAGACAAAGTTCTTGCTTATAAAGTAGATCAAATTAAAGTAGTGTTACCACACGAAACGGACGATCTACAAATTGTAGAAAATAAAGATTATACAACTTTAATTACGTGTACGCCTTATGGAGTAAACACCAATAGGTTGCTAGTTCGAGGTGTGCGTGTGGAGTTAAACGAGAAAGAAAAACAAAAAGTGAGTACAGAGATATTTATATTTAATAAGTGGACTGTAATAGTTCCAATCCTATTGTTATGTGTGTTTCTAGTCGTAATTTATAAGAAAAGGTTAACTCGATAGAATGTATTTATTTATCCTGCATTAATGGGAAGTGGGACCGGAAATTCAGAGATAAGTAAAGAAAGTATATAAAGTATATAAAAGATGAAGTAAATCCTCATTGGTGAATATGTCATTTTATTCGACTATAGAAAAAATACGGTAAAGGTGGGAACAAAGGAATTGAGGCTACGATTAAAGCTGGTAAGTATTCATTTTATTGTTTTGTTAATGTTAAGTGTAAGTTTTGTCATATATGTACCAAAAGAAGTATATGGATCCACGACAAACTTAGAAGGTCTAGGTGATATATCGCGTTATAATGCAGTTGTCTTTGGTAACCATAAAGCAATAGGTGGCGACATTGAAGGAGCAACTGCAGTTCAAGGTGATATGGATGCATCGGGGTATACAATTGTAGGTGCTGCAGCGGGAACATCTAATATAGTAGGTGAAAAATGGGTTGATGAGGGATATCCGTCCTTGTTGTTGTCTGGAAAATTTAAGAAATCAAGAGAAGAATCTTTTATCATTCAAAACGGAATAGTAGTAATGACAAAAGAGAGTGATCCAGATCGCATCATACAATCCTCTTATGATCGTATCGTTTATAAAGAAAAACTAGAAATTGACGCGAAATTTAATGAATTTCGCAATATAGTGAACCAAGTCAGTAAAAATGCAGGTCAATATAAAACAAATACCCCAATTCCAAATATGAGTCATGGAATCGGAAAAGATATAAACAATCCTAATATTTATGTTTCATCAGAATTGACAGGGAAAATTAATTTAGATATAAGAGATGTATTTTTACCAAATGCTAAGGACAAAGATTTTATTGTTATGTATTCGGATGCAACAGAGGTTACATTTAAAAATGGGTCTATTCTATATGACACGAACAATATTGGAAGGGCTACAGATATAGTTCCTACATCACAACCATATTCTCCTAATTCCCCGTTTACTCAGCTATATGGGAAAGTGATTTGGGTTTTTCCAAATGCGAAAAAAATTATAACAGAGGGATATGGTGTCGTTGGTAGTGTGTTTGCCCCCAATGCTGTATTAGAAACAAAAGGCGGTTCGATTAATGGACAAGCATTTGTCGGTGCGGTACAACAAACTGGTGGATTTGAATTTCACAATTTCAAATTTAACTGGCAACATTGGAACAAGCCTAGTACTGGAAAAGTAAAAATAAAAAAAGTTGATAGTAATAATGATAATAAAAAATTGGTCGGAGCAAAGTTTCATATAGAAGATTCAAAAGGAAAAATAGTTGGAGAACTAGTAACAAATGAAGAAGGAGAAGCGATATCAAAAGACTTACCAAAAGGAAACTATACCTTAGTGGAAGTAGAAGCGCCAAAAGACTATGAATTATTAAAAGATAAAATAGCTGCAAAAATAGAAAAAGATGCAGTAGTAGAAATTAAAATAGGAAATAAGAAATTGCCAGATCCAATGGGAAAAATGAAGTTAGTGAAAGTAGACATAAGTGATAAAAATAAAAAGCTAGCAGGGGCAAAGTTTCATATAGAAGATCCAAAAGGAAAAATAGTTGGAGAACTAGTAACAAATGAAGAAGGAGAAGCGATATCAAAAGACTTACCAAAAGGAAACTATACCTTAGTGGAAGTAGAAGCACCTAAAGGTTACGAATTATTAAAAGAAAAAATAACTGTAAAAATAGAAAAAGATGCAGTAGTAGAAATTAAAATAGGAAATAAGAAATTGCCAGATCCAATGGGGAAAATGAAGCTTGTGAAAGTAGACATAAGTGATAAAAATAAAAAACTAGCAGGAGCAAAGTTTCATATAGAAGATTTAAAAGAAAAAGTAGTTGGAGAGTTAATAACAGATGAAAAAGGAGAAATGATATCAAAGGACTTACCAATAGGAAACTATACCTTAGTGGAAGTAGAAGCACCTAAAGGTTACGAATTATTAAAAGAAAAAATAACTGTAAAAATAGAAAAAGATACAGTAGTAGAAATTAAAATAGAAAATAAGAAATTGCCAGATCCGACTGGGCAATTTGAAATTGAAAAAGTTGATGATAAGGATAGTGAATTAAAGCTAAAAGGCGCTGTATTTCAAGTGTTAGATAAAGAAGGGAAAGAAGTTAGTAGATTAATAACGGATGAAAAAGGAAAGGTAATTTCCAACCAATTAGCAATTGGAAAGTATACGATTAAAGAAATAAAAGCACCGAACGGATACATGTTACTTAGGGATCCAATAGAAATAGAAATTACAGAAGCAGTAAAGACACAAAAAATAACAGTAAAAAATGCGAAGAATAATTGGGTAATTCCTAATACTGGTGGGAGCGGAACAACAATTTTTTACGTAATTGGTATTATGCTAATGTTTGCTGTGCTATATTTCTGTAAGAAAAATCGTATATTATGAACTAATTTTATAGAGTTAGACAGATTGTTGCGTTAGAGAGTTTTTAGGGCATGAGTTCGGTATTGTACTGGACTCATGTTACTACATTTGTTGAAGGAGGAAGGATAATAGTAAACATAGAATATATTAATGAATTAAAATGTTTAAGAGGTGAACATGGTGGCAATAAAACAAGACGAAATTAAAGTAGTTGTCGGAGCTGGAGTGTTTAATAATAATCCAGGTTGGATTCAAACGCAAGAAGATGAACTTAACTTACTAGATAAAGCTACGTGGGAAGGAAGATTTGAATACAACTCTATTTCAGCTATTTTAGCTGAGCATGTATGGGAACACCTTACTTTTGAAGAAGGTGTAAGAGCAGCTGAAATTTGTTATGAATTTTTAAAACCATCTGGTCATATTCGGTGCGGAGTCCCTGATGCATTCTTTCAGGATGAGGCATATCAAAATATAGTTCAAATAGGGGGACCCGGTCCGAAAGATCATCCAGCAGCAAGTCATAAAATCGTTCATAATTATATAACATTAACGAAAATGTTTGAAACTGCTGGATTCGAGGTAGTTTTACTTGAATATTGTGATGAAAATGGTCGGTTTTATTACAACGAATGGGATGCAAACGACGGTGTTATTTTCCGTTTGAAAAGGTATGATTCTAGAAATAAAGGCGATAAACTTGGTTTTCCATCGCTAATTGTCGATGCGATTAAGCGTTAATCATTCAACAAAACAGGAGTTAATCCTATGATTTCATAAGTCGCAAATGCGGCTTTTTTATTTGTACGCAAATCTATATTTAATTTTCAATATTATATAACTCGATTTAGAAAATATTTAAGTTTTTCTCAGCACCATTCACTTTAAATTAACACTTCGCTGACATAAATATTTATTTTATATTTATATTCGTGTAAAATGAGATGAGAACATATATTCTATATAAGGAGGCAATTAAAATGATAGCTGAAATTGGGAAACTAACTGGTGGATATATTGTAAAATTTGAACGCGAATTTCCATATACGGTAGAGGAAGTTTGGTCTGTATTAACAGAAAACAGTAAGCTGAAAAAATGGATGTCCAATTTACAGATTGAAAGCCTTAAAACTGGTGGAATAATAAAGTTCGACATGATGGACGGTTCATTCATAAACATTGATATTTTAGAATGTCAACTAAACTCAGTACTTGAATTTACTTGGGATAAAGACCGTGTCCGATTTGAAATACATAAAGAGGAAAATGGTACTCTTTTACTTCTTAAAGAGTACATTCATGAATTAACAGATCATACACCGAGAGATATAGCTGGTTGGCATATTTGTTTAAATCTTTTTTCTTACGTTTTAAAAGGAGAAGAGAAAGAATTTTCTAAAGATGAATGGCAACAATGGTTTGAAATATACAAGGATAAGATTCATGAAGCGAGAGGATAATTGCATAATAGGTAATATTCATTATGTAATTATTATATTGTAAAAATGCTTTTGTGAATAAATAAGAATAGAGGTTAATATGAAAGTAAATCAATTAATTGCTAATAACATAAATAAATTAGATGCAACTATACCGTTTAATAAATCGTTTGGAATTGCTGGTTTATCTGGATCGGGTAAAACAACTTTTTGCCAAACAATTGGTGAAGAATCAAAAAAACGATTAGTTTCTTTATTGCCAAAGGCTGAATATCAATATTTATTTCCTAACATTATGGAAACAAATTTTAGTGCCATTAAGATGGAAGAAATACCTTTAGTACTTTTTCTAGGAAAATCATCGATTTCGTCTAATCCGCGTTCAACGATTGGTACTCATACTGGTGTTTTTACAGAGGTTCGGGAAAAACTTGCTGAAGTATTTAATCTTTCTCCAGAGGTCTTTTCATTTAATAATCAATTAGGCTGGTGTACTGGTTGTAAAGGCCGTGGTACTACAAAAAATGTTGAGTGTAAAAAATGTAAGGGAAAACGTTATAGTGAAGAAATTGAACAACATGAAATTGATTTGTTGGACAAGCCACATTCAATCTCAAATATTAATGATTTAAGTATTGAATCTATTCTTTCACTAGCAAAAGAGTTAAATATTAGTGAAGAAAAACAGCATATACTGCAAAATATTATTAATATGAACATTGGTTATTTAACATTAAATCGAATTATGGGTACGTTATCAGGTGGAGAGTTAACACGACTTTATTTGGCCGAATTCATGGCAGTAAGTGAAAATGCTGTAATTATTATTGATGAGATTTCAGTTGGACTTGATCATGAAACTTTATTACAAATTTTAGAAGAGATTAAACGATTAGGGTGTAAAAATCAAATTTGGCTTATTGATCATTCAGATACAGTACTAGATACAACTGATGAGCAATTGTTCTTTGGACCTGGTAGCGGAAAATATGGCGGGAAAATTGTGGAAGAATCACCAAGACCAAAGTCAATACTGTGGGATCGAAATAAAGAAATACCAACAGAATATTATACATTCTATGATTTATATTGCCGTAATATCCAAATGGCTGAGTTTCAAATTCCTAAAAACAGGCTTGTAACAGTTACAGGAGAATCAGGATGTGGGAAATCTACACTTGTCAACGAATGTCTAGCTACAGATTTTTTGAAACGATATCCAAAAGATAAATTAGTTATGGTAGGACAAGACCGAAATCAATCAATTACAAGTCGATCAACTGTAGCAACTTTCCTAGATATTAAAAAGAAACTGACAAAGTATAGTGAAGACATTGATGATATTTTTGAGCGCTCGATTGAGGATATTATTGATGAACTTCCAAATGAAGATATCGCTTATAAACGTTTGAGCCTACTAATTAAATTAGGGCTTGGCTATTTAACATTAGAGAGAAAAACACAAACATTATCGACAGGTGAGTTTCAATGTGTTCATTTAGTTTCGGAATTATTTGCAAACACTAGAAATCCACATACATTATTTATTTTTGATGAGCCTTCAAAAGGTTTATCACAAAATATTTTAAATCAATTTATCGATAGTATTAGAGGTATTCTGCAAGATGAATCAGTTTCGATCATTATGATTGAGCATAATCGTTACATGTTAGAAAGCTCTGATTATATAGTTGATTTTGGAAAAAGGCAGAATGAATCTATAGAGCATTTGGATGTTGTCAATCATGAGGATTACTATCGTCAAAAAAGTAATGTGAATAGCACAGAGAAAATACACATCTCTTCAATGCTTAAGCAGAAAAAAGGGGTTCACTATTTAGAAGAAAATCATATTAACTATTTTAAAAATGCCGAAAATATTTATAAGGGCGGTATTTTAAAAAGTTTATCATCAATGGCTAGGTTAATTTATGGTGAATATGAATCTGATACAATCGCACCTGTTATTGCTATTGATCTTGAAAGACATTTATATAGTCAATATAGTTTCTTATATGAGATTGGTGGATTAATTAATCATATTGTAGCTGCTCATCCAATTAATAAAGATACGAGAAGTTTTGATTTCTATTCACAGGACAATCATTGTCCATCTTGTTCTGGACGTCTTCAAATTGAAGTTTTTGATAAAGATATTGCCATTCAAGATAAAAGTGTTCCATTTTGGGATGGGCTATTCGATCCAGAAATCATGAAGGTATTAAAATTTTATCAGCATGAAAAAATAGAATTTCTATTCGAAGAAATAAAAAATGAGCTTGATCACGATTTGTCAAAGAGCTATAATGATATGTCAGAAGAAGAAAAGCATACGTTTTGGTACGGGTATTTTGAAAAATCATTTTATGATAAAAAAGGAAAGACACGCAGAACATGGGTAGGATTTAATACAATTATTGGTGGATATATTGTTATTTCAAAAGCACCTATTAAAGAAGAAATTAAAAGTTCAAAAAAAATGATGAAATGTCCAATTTGCGAGGGGACGGTTTTAAATCATCATAAACCACTTAAATTTGATAACGTAGATATTCGTGAAATAATTAATCAGCCTATTAATGAAGTAGTGAAAACAGTTGGTGATTTACCGACACTTGTTAAATTGAAGTCTATTGTTGGTGGCGATATGGCATTGACAGAAGATGTTTCTTTATTGCCAAGAAAAGCACAAGTTGCACTGAAGATGTTTGAATTAGAACAAGCAAGCTTTTCAAACTATGAAATGGTGTTACAAAATGTCTTACCATTCTGGGGTGAAATAAAAGGAAATATCGAATCCATTAGTGTTAATAATCAAGTAACTGTTTGTGATTTCCCTAATGTTTATGAAACGAGAGAAAACATTATAGATAAGTATTTCACAAATGGTAAATATAAAAAACTTACGTATGTATACGAAGCGTTTGGATACAAAAAAATAGTTACCCAAATTAATAAAATTAAAAAAAGTAATCCATGTCCATTTTGTAAAGGTAAGAAAGTGATAACCGAAGATAATCTACATGATGGTGTCTTTAAACTAACAATTCCATGTGTAACTTGTAATGCAAGTGGTATTAATGACGAAGGGTTAAAAGAAGTTGTCGAGGGCGTGGATGTACAAACGTGGTTAACTGGAAAAGTTAGTGATGTTGTGGATGAGAGCTTATTAACAGAAGCTGTTGGGCAAATACCAATTTTTAATCGTATTCGTGAGTTGGATAAACGAGATATGATGGCGGTTTATGAATGTCTTGAGAAAAATAACTAATGGTTATCAATTGCAGTAGTCATAAAAACAGGAATATAGGTTTTTAATTATATAAATATAACATGTTAAATTGTTATTTAAATCGTTAAAAATAGTTGACCCTCACATAATGTCATTGTTTATGATGAAGTTGAGCTTCAAAGTAGATGTAACTTATAGGAGGAAATCATGTTTAAAATAGGGGATTTTTCGAAACTATCTTCCATTAGTATACGTATGTTGAGACACTACGATAAAGTGGAATTATTACAACCAGTAAAAGTCGATGAGCAGAGTGGATATCGATTTTATTCAGCTGACCAATTAAAAAAGGTAAATCAAATTCAAACATTAAAAGCTATGGGGTTTAATATTGCTACCATCAAAGAAATAATAGAATGCGATAATATAGATAGCATAAAAGAGCAATTTTTAAATCGTAGTGCTCAAATTAAAGAAGACATGAATAACCTCCAAAAACAATTACGTCTCCTCGAAGACTCAATGAAAACGATGAGAGAGGATGTTGTTGAGATGAATTATCATGTTTCAATAAAAGAAATTCCAGAAAGAACTGTAGCTAGTGTTAGAAAGATTATTCCATCGTATAATTGCGAAGGTGATTTATGGAGTGTATTAATGCAAGAAATTCAAATGAAAAATATTAGTATTGCCCATCCGAGTTATAGTATTGCGGTTTTCCATGATCGTGAATACAAAGAAAATGATGTAGATATAGAAATACAGCTAAGTATTCTAGGTAAGCACGAAAATACAAAAGACGTTACATTTAAAAATATGAAATCAACCAATATAGCTTCTATAACAGTTAATGGAAGTTATGAACAGATGACAGCTGTAAATGAGGCTGCGGCAAAATGGATTGAGACAGAAGGTTACAAATTAGCAGGCCCGATGTTTAATATTTATCATGTGAGCCCAGCGATGGAATCGGATCCTAATAAGTGGGTTACAGAAGTTTGTTATCCAGTTAAATAATGATAAAGAAAAAAGGCATTAATTATATGCCTTTTTTCTTTGGAAACTTATCCATAAATATCAAGACAAATTACTTCGAGATTCGATTCGTCAACTACTAGCACAATTTTATTTGCAAATGTACAAAATGAGCGGATTGTAATGAATCATCTAAAAACCAACCAGTTGGTACTAAAGTAATGTAATCATCTATTTGGAAATTTCAGCAATGTTTAAATGAGCAACAAAAGCCACCGTAATAAGGGGCTTTTGTCTTAAATAATTTAATGATATGTGTACCCTCCATCAGGAAACAATACATTACCCGTAGTAAAACTATTTTGCATTAAATATAGGACAGTATGTGCAATTTCATCATTATATCCAGCTCGTTGTACAAGTGAAAGAGATTTATAAGCTTCGTAAGCAACTAGTCTATTTTCATTTTGTTCATTTTCTTTTTGTATTGTTCCAGGAGAAACCACATTAACTCTAATAGGAGCTAATTCCACAGCTAAAGCCTTCCCTAAACTTTCAATAGCACCATTGCAAGCTCCATAAGCAGGTGCGCCTTTAAGTGGTCTTTGACTAAATGCACCGGACATTAACACGATAGATCCAGAGTTTGAAAGAAAAGGAATTGCATATTTTACGGCATAATATTGAGGCCAAAACTTTCCGATGAAGCTACTTTCAGCAATTTCCTCTGTAGAGGTAATTGGTCCAAGTGTGTAAGAGGCTCCCGGTGTGAATAAATGATCAAAGTTCCCAACTGTCTTGAAAAAAATTTGTAATTGCTCTTTATTTTGATTATCCAATATATAAGTTTGAAGATGATTGCTATTTATTAATTTTTTAGCAACTTTTAATTTTTCTTCCGAACGCCCTGCAATAATAACATGTGCTCCTTGTTCAATTACTTGTTTTGCCGTTGCCAATCCAATACCAGAACTCCCGCCAATGATAACAATACGACTATTTTCTAATGTAGTAATAGACATATTTTAGCCACTCCTTTAATAAAAAAATTAGAATATAACTGCTATGCTTTTATTATTCGCTAAAAGGTAGCAAGTGAAAAGTACGCACTTTGTATGTACATAGTCGCAAATTTCGTACTAATCGCTATACATGCGGATAAGTAATAGGAAAAATTTCTAAATATGGTTTATCCCGCATTAACGGGCAGTAAAACTCCCACCTCAAAGTTAGGAAAATGTAAGGAAGTTAGGTAAGAGATCAATTGCCCGTAAAAGCCCGATTGGTTCAACTAATAATCAGTGTGGGATGAACAAAACCCCCACTGATTAAAGTTTCACTTTATGATATCTGAGGAGAGGTGAGAAAAATGGATTTACAAGAACCGAAGTTAAAAGGAGTAATAGCAACATTACAAATAATCGGTGGGAAATGGAAGCCACTCATTTTATATATTTTGCTAACAGATGGAACGAAACGTTTTGGTGAATTAAAGAAATTAATACCAGATATATCTCAAGGGACGTTAGCAAAGCAATTACGTGAATTAGAGCAAGATCAACTAATAAAACGCGAAATTTATCAAGAAATACCACCTAAAGTAGAATATAGCTTAACTGAACATGGAAAAACAGTCAGTACTGTTTTGGATAGTATGTGTAGTTGGGGAAGAGGGCATTTAGAATATATAGATAAAGATAAACCATAAAAATGTTATGTAAACTTATTGTAGTGTGAAGGGAAATATTGTTTTAATAATTTGTATTTTATAATATATAATTAAGGAGTGTCGTAGGTTATTATACATATTTAATTTATTTTTACAAAGGGGAAGTAATAAGATGAACGAATTAGAGTATAAAAGCTTCTATGATAAAGTAGGAAGATTAAATGGATGGGATTTTAGCAAAATAAAATGTGAAACTGTAGGAGATACATGGGACTTTTATAGTGAGGTAAAAGAAAGGTGTAAACCATCACATATTTTACTTGATGTTGGTACAGGCGGAGGAGAAAATGTACTTAACATAGCATCATCAGCTAAATTGTTGATTGGAATTGATAATTCTAACGACATGATTGAGACGGCACATTCTAACTTGAAAAAATCAGGTGTACAAAATGTTGAGTTTCTTCAAATGGGTTCTGAAGCTTTAACATTT
The DNA here is from genome assembly GCF_026540675.1 of Bacillus sp. GC_Bacil_1. NCBI lineage: Bacteria > Bacillati > Bacillota > Bacilli > Caryophanales > Bacillaceae > Bacillus > Bacillus sp. GC_Bacil_1. The sequence continues at coordinate 40,982 of NZ_JALNUG010000022.1, read as the reverse complement.
CCACATGCACATTTTGATATTACTTCAAGTTGTCATGCCCCGTTTCTGGCATCTGAGTTAGCAAAAGTAATGAAAAAGGGTGCCTTTTTCTTAACACAACAAGTAAGTGAGAATGATAAATTAAACCTGAAAGAAGCATTTGGTAGAGGACAATGCTTAGGTGAACGGGATGGTACTTTAAAAGAAAAGTATATGAATGAACTTATTAGTGCAGGATTTGATCTCGTGCAAGTACGTGAATATGATGTTACTAATTATTACAGTAGGTCTGAAGATCTCATTTTCTTATTAAAACATACTCCTATTATTCCTAGATTTGGAGAACAGGAAGAGGATTTTACTATTTTACAAAAGTTCATTGAAACAAATAGTTCTGAAAAAGGGATTCGTACGAATTCAAAAAGATTTATGATTATTGCTGTTAAATTATAATGTATTTTAGTGTAAAAGCTGCTTTTCATTTAAAGAAAAGCAACTTTTTGTGTGGAAAAGAATACAGGAAATACTTGAAAATAATAGAAATAAATAAAGTGTAAATTAAAAAATCAAAATATGGAGGATAAATGTTTTGAAACGTTACTATATTAGCAATGAAAAAATAAATGTACATATTACTGAATGGGGGAATAATGAGAAGCCCGTTATCTTTTGTTTACATGGATTAGGTAGTACGAGTTTAAGTTTTATAGAAATTGCTGAGGAATTAAAAGAAGAGTATAGATTTATCTCCGTTGATGCACCTGGACACGGTAAAACACCCCCATTTGAAAGAACAGAAGATTATGAGATGCACAATTTAGCAAATTGGTTAAATGAAATAATAAATGAATTGAGAATCGAATACTTCTATTTTCTATCACATTCATGGGGAAGTTTTGTAGCGTTATTTTATTTGTTAAATCATCCAGAAAAAGTACAAGGAAGTATTCTTATTGATGGTGGATATCAAACAAAAAGGCTTAAAGAAGAAACGTTGGAAGAAGAAATTGCTTATTATGAAAAGGACTTTGATGAATACGTTTTTAATAATTGGGACGAATTTTTCAAAAGTGAAAAAGCAGCTTATACTAGGTGGTCTTCATTGTTAGAAGTTGCTGTAAAGGATCTAGGGATCGAAATGGATAATAAAGTATGGTGGCATGCCAGGGGGAATACAGCTAGTAATATAATAAGAGGTATGCATAAAGATGAAACGATAGATATATATGAGAAGCTACCGGCTAATATTGTATTACTTCGAGCTACAGTCCCACAAGTTTGGGCGGATTATAGAGATAAGACAGTAAATGTTTTTAAAGAGAAAACGGACAGTATAGTAAAAGTAATTCCTGATACTACACACATGTTGCACTGGGATAAACCAGAAATTGTTATAGTGGAAATAAAAAATAATTGGAGCTAACATATTCATACTAAAGTTGTAGTTTCTATATGAAAAATCCATCCTTCCGTTTGATTTTATCTATTTATAAGTGTAATACAATACGAATAGATAATAAGAAATGAGGGGGAATGTAAAGTGATTACACATATATCAGATATAAAACTACAAACGGTTTCCATAGAAGGGGTAAAACAAGTTTATAAGGACATATTATCTTTTCCAATAAAAAAAGAAACAGCATCCTTCATTCAATTTGAAGTAACACCTTATACAACAATTAGTTTTCAAGAAGTGTATGAACCAATCGCACCTGCACATTTTGCTTTTGAAATCCCATATTCAAAATTCCATGAAACAGCAAAATGGTTAAAGGACTCTGGATTACTCATTGTAAAATGGCAAAATGGAAATGTAATTGGTGAAGAGAATGGTCTATTCAATTTATACTTTAAAGACGGAGATGGAAATCTACTCGAAATTATCGCACATAGTTATGTTAAAGAGGATGTATTAGTACCACACTCACCTTTAAACATTTTATACGTAAGGGAAATTGGTCTTCCTGTTAAAAGTGTACCTGTTTTTACGGAATGGTTAAAATCAAATCTAAATATGAAAACGATGGAAGATGGGGATATTTTTAACTTTGTTATAGGTGGCACTGCATATATCGTCGCGACTTGGTGGCAGCGACCTTGGATTCCAATTGCAATGAAAGCTCTATCACCGAAAGTACACGTTTCTTTCGGAACACCAGACGTCGCATTTTTACAGCGAATCCAAAATAACTTTAAGAAAAATAGTGTACCATTTGAATGTAAACGTAATGAAGTATCATTTATTGAGCAAGGATATACATTTTCAATTGTGCATACATCAGAGTTTCATTCGGATATTCCTAAACAATTAAACTTACCGCTTTCTATTTAAGGATGGAAAGCGGTAAGTTTTTTGTATATTCGTGAAGAAGGTTTTAGCTAGGATTATAGTGAATTTAAAGAGAAGTATAAGGTGTTATTCTAATTTATGTTAAGGGGGGAAATAAAGTGGTTTTAGGTAATCCAATTGCAAAAGGGAATACAGCAGAAATTTATTTAACTGATGATAAGGTTGTAAAATTATTGAAAGATTACCTCCCAGATACAGAGTCTATGAATGAAGCAAAAAAACAAAAATATGCGTATTCATGTGGGTTGCCAGTTCCAAACGTATTTGAAGTGAAAAAGATACAAAATAGACAGGCAATTATTATGGAACATGTAAAAGGGGACAACATTGGTGATCTTCTGCTTAATAATTTAAATGAGGCAGAGCGTTATATCAGCCTTTGTGTTAATGAGCAAAAAAAGATCCATGCTATACATGTGAATACAGATGAAATGGAGTTAATGAGGGGAAGGTTAGAGCGTCAAATTAAATCTGTGCATAAATTGGATGAACGCAAAAAGAAGGATATATTACAAAAATTAGATTTTATTACATTTGATTTTAGGCTATGTCATGGAGATTTTCATCCATTTAATTTGATTTTGAGTAAGGAAGAGAAAGTGAAAGTTATAGATTGGGTAGATGCTAGTTCAGGTGATATTCGCGCAGATGTATTTCGAACATACTTGTTGTACTCAAAATCTTCGGTAGAATTAGCTGAGATGTATTTACATATATATTGCAGTCGTACCGGCATATCAAGAGATGAAGTTTTTCAATGGGCTCCTATTATTATTGCAGCTAGATTTTCTGAAAAAGTATCACCGCAAAATGAAGTGTATTTGAGAAGATTATTGAATCAGTATTTATAAGTCATAAAAAAGGTTGTCAGCTAATTAATAAATGCTGTTGTTTAACCAAAGTTTCCTTGCAGTTAAACAACAGCATTCTTAAATATTGATATAGGTATTCTTATTTTCGATCTTCATCCTATAAAGGTTCATAATCCGTACTTGTTCCTCCGTTAATTCTTCTTTATCCCAATACATATGCATTAAGCTATATTCAAAAATCTCCTTTAATTTAATAAATAACGGAAACTTGTCTTTCATCTCTTTTGGTAGCTCATTTTCCTCTTGGTAGCCTTCAAATAGTGCTTTTGTAATAGAATACTCATAGTCAACGATATTCCCATTTCCAGCAAATGAATATTCTATCGCACTATAAATAGGAACGGCTAAATCGAATATGTAAAAATGTTTTTCGCAGTCTTGAAAATCTATCATTGTTAAGTTTGAATTATTTTCGACTAAAATGTTTTCTAACCATAAATCTCCGTGTATTAAGCCGTAATTTGAAGGGGATTTTGGTAGCTCTTTTATGGAAGTTAAAACGTCAGATGCAATTTCTCTTATTGTATTTTCTTCTTTAGGGATATATTTAAGAAAATTATATTCTTCATTTTCATACCAATCGTTTATATGTTTTACTGGTTTAATCTTTTCAAAGCTTTTAGATATACGATGTAATTTTCCAATTTGTTTACCAAGTTTTTTAAATATATTAGAATTCCATTCAGACCTTGGTAAATGTATACCAGGAGCAGCTTTATATAATACAGCAAAAATCTCCTTGTCTAATGTGAATTTTTCTACAAAATTCCCTTGTAATGAAGGGATTATTGGTGGAACACCTAAACCATTTTGATATAAAAAATTTGTATATAAAACTTCCTCTATCTGTTCTTCATATGTTTTGTAGTTTGTAATTCTACTGAAGTATGTACCTTGTTCTGTAAGACATTCATACATCTCATTTGTTATTGGCTTAATGTTAATAAAATTCAACGGATACTGTTCATTTATGAATTGAAGTATTTCTTTTTCTAGCTTGTTCATTGAAACGTCCTTTCCAAACCTTAATTTTTTAACTTGGGAATTAAAAGAATTTTATTTTATAAAATTCGTGTTTAATTTTTGAAATCCTTTAAAATGAAATATGATGTAAATTGACCTTTGATAATTAGTAAGGTGTTGCCAACATACTCATTAACGCTAAATTGAAAAATGAATAGAAGGTATGACAAAATAAGATAGATGAAAAAATATAAAATTAATACTTATATATAGATTATAAAGACTTTAGAGAAAGGCTCATGTTATAAAACACAAGAAATATCAAAAGAAAGAAACGCACTTCTCCTATACTTTTAAATAAGGAGTGAAGGAAATGAATGAACATATACAGCAGATGATTAATTGGATTGAGAGCAATTTAAAAAAGAGATTTTCATTAGATGAATTATCTCGTTACATGGGGTATTCTCCTTATTATTGCTCTTTTAAATTTCATCAAGTAACGGGTTTCAGTATTAGACGTTATATTCTTCTTAGAAGGTTGTATTTATCTACGGAAGATTTAAAGAAAGGTAGGAAGATAATTGAGGTAGCGTTGGATTACGATTACTCTTCCCAAGAGGCTTATAGTAGAGCTTTCAAAAATGTTTTTGGAATGAATCCAAGAGAATACCAACTTAACAAAATGCCTATTCAATCATTTGTTAAACTAAATTTAAATAAAGAAGGGGTGTTTAAAATGAATATTTCTAGAAAAATAGAGGTTGAACAGTTACCAAATAGGAAGAGTGAGCTATTTGATAAAGAGGTACTTAACATATTAAATGGTCAAGTTATGTATGAAGAATTTAAAAACGAAAAGCTAATGGGTGATTCTGATTATGCACCATTTAATGAGGCAATGTGTGTGAACTCGGCTACTACTCAAGTTTTTAATGAAGAGTTTATTAAAACAAGAGCGAAAGGACATAACAGTTCAGTAGAAAGTTATATAAAAAAGGTTATAGATCCGTTAGAAAACCTTTTTACGAAAAAGTATAAATGTATTATTCTATGGTTTGGTGAAGATATGTTTTGCCAAATGAACCTACTTACCATACTTTCTCACCTTGAACAGTCTGCTTATGAAGGGAAGGTATACTTAAATAGCTTTAGAGAGGATGAATTTAAAGTAAATCAAATTGAACTTGAATTGGGGAATTATTCTTCTATATACAATGAAGTATTAGTAAACCATAAAAAGACCTCTCATAAGGTACCACCTGTAATGTATCAGGCTATAGACTTATTTTTAGAAATGTTAACAGAAGATAATGCAGTAATGAAATTCATCTCTAAAAATAAAGATTTATCAACTCGTGAATTATTAATAAAGTTGTTTTATCTTTTTCCAACAATCGGATATGGGGATACTCAGTACATAGAGCTGATTAATAAAATAAAGAAGAAAGCTACACCAAAAATATAGGTGCAGCTTTCTTCTTATAATTGCTCAAGTAATTCTAATTCTTTTTCTACAAATAGCATTAGTTCTTTAATTGTTTCACCAGAAAAATCAAAACGAATACCGGCTGCATCATACACTTCTTTTATAGATTGCGAGCTTCCTAGTGATAATGCCTTTTTATAATTTTCTAGTGCTTGCTTAGGTTCCTCTTTATATTGTTTATACATTTGTAATGCACCAAGTTGGGCGATCGCATATTCAATATAATAAAATGGTACTTCAAAAATATGGAGTACAGGTAGCCAACTCGTTGCTATCCAGTTTTCGTAGCCATCAATATGTATGACGCTAGACTGATAATGTTTTTGAAGTTGTAAGTATTTTTCATTTCTTTCTTCAGAAGTATGACTTGGATTTTCATACAGCCAGTGTTGAAATTGATCGACAATAAGCATAATAGGTAAATATGAAATAACATCTTTAAAGAAGTTAATTTTTGCTTGTTTTAAATCTTTTTTGTCTGTATAGAAGGTATCCCAATAATTAAGCGAGAATAACTCCATTGTCATACTGGCTAGCTCAGCTGTTTCAGCTGGAATTTCTATATACTGTCGTAATTTTAATGGTTTTATGAGTTCGTTATGAATACTATGACCCATTTCATGTATAAAAGTGACAATATCATCTTGTGTATAATTTAAGTTCATAAAAATATAAGATAATTGTGAAGCTGGTAAGTACTCACAAAAGCCACCAGCTGCTTTTCCTTTGCGGCTTGTTAAATCAAGACAATTGTGTTTATACATTCGGTTTAAAAGTGCTGAAAATTCAACATCTAGTTTATTAAAGATATGAGTGCTCTTTTCAATTAAATCATTTTCATTTGCAATAGGTTTAAGTACTTTTTGATCTGGAGTTACAGCTGATACATCCCACGGGCGAAGCGTATCAACTTGCAGTTTATCTTTTTTCTCTAGCAATATTTTATCTTTAAGAGGCACAACATACTTACGTATGGATTCAGCTAGTTCATAGCAATCTTTCGCTGAATAATCAAAACGCTCGTATTTTTTGAACATATAATCGCGATAATTCTCTAGTTGAATATTTTTTGCTTTTTGATGGCGAATTTCAATTAATTGATTTAATATGTTTTGGAGTTCTTTTTCAACAGATAAAAATTTTTCAGAAATAATGGTTTTTGCCTTTTTACGGGTGTCACGATTCGAATCTTGTAAATAGGATTGTAATTCTGTTATCGTTTTTTCTTCTCCGTCCCAAATTCCACTTAATCCTCCAGTGATTTCAAAGTACTCTGTGATTAATTTGTCTTCCTTTATTTCTAATTCAATATTTTCCTCACAAAATAACTTTTGAGCGTTTTTTATTTTTGTATCTAATAAACCATATACGTTAGAATCTAATTCCATTCGAAAAGGTGACTCTAAATATTTATTATCCAATAAATTTTGGTACCGCTTTAAAAGTGGCTTTACAAATTGTTGATCATGTTCAAAAGTATCCTTTATTTCTTCATCATCCGTATTACATTGAAAGGCGATGTAATGTGATCTTAATTGTTCTTCGATGTCCCAAATTACTTTTGACTGCTCTTTTAACCAATTTTCAAGGTCTAGTTTTGAAGAAATCATTTTATTTAATAAAGTCGAAAGAGTTTTGTCCAATTGTAGTACATTACTAATATCAATCGTATTTACACGTTGCATTATATATCCCTCACTTTTTATTTATTCATAGAGATATTCTATTTATTAATTGTAATTTCCTTGTTAAGTGGGGAAAATGTGAAATAATGTTAAATTTAATAATTAAAGAAGGTATTTATATGTCAAAGTAAAAAGTTTATCGTAAATGAAAATGTTTGGAGGGGTGCTACATGAGAAAGGGAAAGAAGTTACTTGTACTTTTATTTCCATTTGCTTTATTATGTGCCTGTGAGAATGACATTGAAGATGCTAAAAGTGAAGATTCTATAGTGATGGATATTGCCACAGCAGCGGTAAAGGAGGAATCTTTTTTTAGTGCTGCTATAAGAGATGAAAAAGAAAGAATATTAGATTTAGAGATTGCTGATAGCGAAGATAGTAACGAAATAAAAAATGATATTAATAAAAGATTGGTGATACAAGGTGTAACGTCTTATAAAATCAATATAACTCAAAGAAATAGAGAAGTTGTAAAGGCAGAGAGTAGATGGAATCAAGTTTTTGGACATATATTTGATGACGTATTCAGAAAAAATGGATATGAAGGGTTTGGTATTCAGCAAATAAATTATAAAAAGAATCAACCTGTTACCATTGATATAAAAACTAAGCTTAGCGATGATGAAGTAGGGGCGAGAGAACTTGGACAGAAAATAGAAAAAGAAGTTGAAGGGGTACTTAAAACAGAAGCAGTAAAGAAATGGATTGAAAATGATTCATATGCTATTGGGATTTACGATATAGATGATCGGAAAATTAACTAATTGAGGAATGAATGCTATATGAATAGAGAACCGATGTAATTAAATATAGAATTGCTGGAGGAGGTGTAATATGTATAAGTATTTACATATTTTAAATGACATAGAAAATATGATTCAAAATGGAGAAATAAAAGAAGGGAAGAAATTACCGTCTATACGGTCACTCGTTACGCAATATGAATGTAATAAGGCAACAGTTATACGTGCGCTTCATGAATTAGAAAAGCGTCACATTATATATTCTGTCCCTCAAAGTGGATACTACGTTGTTAAGAAATCTGGGAGTACCATAGAAAATAACGAGATAATTGATTTCGCTTCTTCAGCACCAGATCCAGATGTTTTCCCATATTTAGATTTTCAGCATTGCATTAATAAGGCTATTGATACTTATAAAAATGATTTGTTCGTATACGGAACACCGAAAGGGTTACCATCTTTAATTCCAGTCATTCAAAAACAGTTGGCAAATTATCAAGTGTTCACGAAAGAAGACAATATTTTTATAACGTCAGGTGTGCAGCAGGCGCTTGCTATATTAACTTCTATACCATTTCCGAATGGAAATGAAACTGTATTAATTGAACAGCCAACATATCATCTATATATTGATTATCTAGAAATAAATAAAGTTCCTGTAATCGGTATTAAACGTACGAATGAAGGTATCGATTTGAATGAATTGGAGCAAATATTTCAAACTGGAAAAATAAAATTCTTTTATACGATACCGAGATATCATCATCCGCTTGGAACTTCTTATTCTAAAGATGAGAAAGAAAAAATCGCACTATTGGCTAAGAAATACAATGTATTTATAGTGGAAGATGATTATTTAGCAGATTTAGAAACTGATTCAAAAGCAGATCCGTTATATAGCTTGGATAATTGTAGTCATGTCATATATTTGAAAAGTTATTCGAAGATTATTTTTCCTGGTTTACGGGTTGGAGTTGCAGTCATCCCACCATCCATTGCAAATGCTTTCTATACATACAAAAAGATACTAGATATTGATAGTCCGATGATTTCTCAAGCGGCTTTAGAAATTTATATAAAGAGCGGTATGTTTGAACGTCATAAAAGTAAAATTAATTCTTCCTACTACAATAGATCAATAAAACTAGCAGAAACATTAGAAAAAGTGCAAAATGAAGATCAATCATTATTTACATATAATAGACAAAACACATTTGGAATACACACTTGTTTAGAAATGCAGAAAAACACAGTTACAGAAACACTTATACAAAAATTAGGTGACATGCAAATAAGTGTCGATACTATTGATAAGAATTATATGAGGAATTTTCCTAAAGAAAAACTGTTAAAGTTAAATGTTTCGAATGTAAAAGAAGATAAGATTGAAGAAGGTATTCGTAAAGTAATTGAGGAAATCAACCAATCAAGACACTTGAATTTTCAGTTTAGAAAAGAATAATTTGAATTAGGAGGTTTGTTGTGAGGCGCCAAATAATTCTCTTGTTTGTGTGTGCCGCTATAATAATTGGAGCTATAGTTGTGACTAAATATTATAAAAAAGATGACCAATGCATCGCGGTTGGTAAGTATTCAAGAGGTATTATCGTAGATCAAAATAACGAACCTATATCTAATGTGAAAATATATGAAGATTCAATTGAAGAAAGTAAGGAACGCAGTATTTCAAATGCACAAGGTGAATTTGAAATACTAGATGGGGTTTGTGGTGAGATTGTTTTACAATTAGTTACTCCAGATGGAGAAATCTATACGAGAAAATATGATAGTAAGTATATACCACAAGTAATAGAACTGAGTTATAAAAAGTAAGGGGAATTACATGTAACCATTACAAGGAACTGAGTTTAATTAATATTTTTTAGAGCACTCAATAGCTGAGTGCTCTTTTTATTTATGACATAATTGTTTAAAATGGAAATAAACTACCAATTAATGATACTCTTAAAGTATAGCTTTTATTTTGAATAGGAGGGCGATGGAGTCTATGGGGGTACGTATAGTCGATGATTTACAGCAATTATCATTGTTACTTATGTTTTTAAGTACACTCATATTTTACAGATACTTAAAGAAGGTTAAACGAGAGAGAAAACTGACTGGCTTTGAATGGACAATGTATTTTGTCACTCAATTTGCTACATTAATTTGGGCAATTACTTATTTTATTAAACATTTAGCTGAATCATAAATACTAATCAATCTAGTTTACTGTTATCTATTTGGGATATAAATATAGTCCGTATCTAAATCAATGACAACATTGCTAGTGACGTCTTCTTGTAGTAACTTTGGATTTTTTTTGTAATAATATCGTACACAAAATAAGCGTAGCAGATCCTCATTAGATATCTCTTCATTTCTTACATTTAAATACATCGTTATTAATTCGTTAATAGAACAGTTACGGCCAATAACATACTCGTTTATTCTATATCCATCAAATTCAATTATCATGTTATCACTGTTGGGTGCTAGCCAACGTTATAGCTTTAATTTTGGATGAATCTATTATACATTGTTTGAAATTTAGTGAGAATATATTTTTATAAAGTGAGAGGATATGAATGGAACAGTATAAGTTAGTTTTAGAAGGTGCGAAACAACTTAAGTGGGAACCGGGTAAAATTAGATCCATACAGGACGATGAAATTATTGTTAAAACAATTGCAGGAGCTATAAGCATTGAGGCCGAGTTACCACAGTATAATGGATCCGATGTTACGGATACGAATCCTTTTTATCCAAGAAAAACTGGATATGAAAGTTATGGTGAAGTGATTGAAGTTGGTAATAAAGTAACACATGTAAACGTAGGCGATAAAGTAGTTTTTTTTTATGGACATGAAACAATAGGGATAGTTAAGGGGCATAAAGTAATTCGAGTGCCTAGTTCTATACAACCTAAAGTTACTTTATTATCTATTCTTTCGTGTGATGCCGCTAAAGGAGTATTGAAACTAAACCCGCAACAGGATGAAAAAGTACTTATAACTGGAATGGGAGTTATTGGTTTACTCGCTTGTTATTTCTTAAAATACTATGTAGGCGTTGAGCACGTGGATGTTGTTGAGCCTAATAAAAATAGAAGAGATTTTGCAAAGAATTTTGGTGCGAAAAACATATATGATTCAGAAGAAAAAATAATAGAAACATATAATTATGGTTTCGAATGTTCTGCTACAAATAGTGGATTTCATGCATTGCAAAAAGCTCTTAAAACTAATGGACAAATATGTATACTTTCTGATGGTAATAATGAAATTATCGCATCAGACGGGATAAGCTCGTTTATACATGTTGAAGATGCTGCAAGAGCTACTATGCTAGCCCTTAATTGGCCTTCAGGAATCGTAAATATTGTAGATAATTATCCAGCAACTAGTAAAGAATGGTTACCAATATATGCAGCAGCGATAGGGGCACCTCAGCCTAAAGTTCAAGATGGGAAAAATAGTTGGGAAAGAGGAGCTTCCAATAATAAGGCACGTAAAGAGTATGGTTGGATACCTTTATTTCCATCATGGTCTGAAGGATTTAACAACTTAATAGGTAAGTAAAACACACCTTTAATGGGAATGATAGTAAAATACACCATTAAAGGATTGGGTAGTTATGAATATAATTTTGGAAAGTATTATATTAACTTTTACTGGAATAATTGTTTTGAAAATGACAGGTAGTACATCTGCCAGCCAAATGACAAGAGCTGAAATCATTATAGTTGTATCAATTGGCCGTATTATTGTAGAACCTGTATTAAGTAGAAAAGTAGTCCCATCTATATTTGCGGCTATCATATTTGCAAGCATATTACTTATCATTCATTTCTTTGAATTGAAATCAAGGAAGGTGGAACAATTCCTAAATGGAAGTAGCATTATAATTGTTGAAAACGGAGAGATTGTAAAAGAGAATTTGATGCAGGCAAAAATGTCGGAACAACAACTTTATATGCAATTAAGAGAAAAAGGGATTCATGACGTAAAGAGTTTACAGCAAGTTACAGCGGAACCGAATGGGCGTATTGGTTATCAATTAATAAAAGAAGCACAACCAATAACTTTAGAAATGTTAGAAAAAGTATTAGATCGGTACAATATAAAAAGATAATTTCTCATGAGAAACAGCCAATACTACCAAAAAAATATTGGCTGTTTTTTTATTTTCTATAAACGTAAGGATTAATAAAATAGGGTAGATTTTTAACCAATCTTTATATTAGATATGGGCTTATTATTATGCTATATTCAATGGAGCTACGATGACTAAGGTAAGTGGTATAAGTAGAAGAAAAAACTGTATAGCAAATACAAAAATGCTTTTAATTTGATACTAAAAATGGATTGAAAATAAGGAGATAGATACATAATGGAATTTTGGGAATCAAGTTTTATTGAAAAACAAACGATGTGGGGATTTGAACCTACAGAATCTGCAATTTGTACAAAAGATTTTTTCCTTGAAAAGAACGTTAAGGATATATTAGTTCCTGGTATTGGATATGGAAGAAATGCAAAGGTTTTTATCGATAATGGTATAAATGTAACAGGTATTGAGATTTCAAAAACAGCCATTAATTTAGCAATGCAAAATGGCCTAGAAGATATTAGTATCTATCACGGTTCGGTAAATAAGATGCCTTTTAATAACAAATCATATGAGGGTATATATAGTCATGCACTTCTACATTTGTTGAATAAGCAAGAGAGAGAGCAATTTATTAAAGGTTGTTATAATCAGCTAAAACCAGGTGGATATATGGTTTTCACAACTGTTTCTCAAAAAGCCCCAATGTTTGGGAAGGGGAAACAGTTGGATAAAGACTATTTCGAAATAATGGAAGGCATAAAAATGTTCTTCTATAATTCTGAATCTATAAAACGAGATTTTAATAAATATGGACTAGTACAAGTTTCCGAAATTGATGAACCAAATAAGAACATGGAGAATAAACCTTCAATAAATTTCTTAATGATAAAATGCCAGAAAGAACTATAAATAAAAGTTTTTAAATATTCCTAAAGATATTTATATATTGATTATGCACAAATATAAAGGACAAGCATATAGTATAAATACCTCTTAACTTTAAGTAACCTTAACTTTCGTTAATAGGGTATCTCAAAATCCCCGAAAAGAGCACTTGCGGAAACAAGTGCTCTTTTATTTGGAATTTTAAACCATAAATATTGCATAAAATGTTAAATTTGAAAAGAGTACTTTTTTTATTTAAAACTGTAGTATATGAATGGAGTGTTATTGAATGCAAACAAGAAAAGCATATCTATATGTATTTGACACGATGTCTGATTGGGAATACGGACATTTAATTGCTGAACTTAATACAGGAAGATATTTCAAAAAAGATGTAGCGCCTTTTAAAGTAGTAACAGTTGGAATAAATAAAGAAACGATTATTTCAATGGGGGGCTTGAATATAAAGCCGGATATTTCCCTAGATGAATGTATCCTTGAGAGTAACGATCTATTAATTTTACCTGGAGGGAATACTTGGAGTGAAGAAATACATAAACCTATTTTGAAAAAAGTTGGTGAAGCCTTAAGGCTTGGTACAATTGTGGCTGCCATTTGCGGTGCAACTATAGGTCTTGCAAATTACGGTTACTTGGATTCTATAAATCACACAAGTAATAATTTAGATTATATGAAAATGGTTTGTCCTACTTATAAAGGAGAAAATTTTTATGAAGTAGGACCTGTAGCATCCAGTGAAAATCTTATTACTGCATCGGGTGTAGCACCTCTAGAATTTGCCATGGAAGTATTAAGGAAATTAGATGTATTTGCGCCGGATACACTTCATTCATGGTATAAATTGAATGAGACTCATGAAGTGGAATATTTCTTCCAGTTAATGAATTCAATTAATAGCTGAGTAGTATTTCGAATGAAAATTATATTTTAGATGATGCGAAAACTAATAACAAAATAAAAGGTAAGGGTATTCCTATGAATATATGAGGAAATATTCTTACTTTTTATAGTGTTATTTCTGAACGACAAACGTAATGGCATTTGTTTTTAATTGAACGTGTCTTTCATTACGAACTATATTATAAGCTAATTCCTTTATTTCAACTTTTAGTTTTTTCCATTCTTTATAAATGCTTTTTAAAGCACTTATCATTTCTTCGGTTGAAAGATTAATTTCAATTAAAGCTTCTAATTCTTCATTCGTTATTGAATCAATTTCTTGTATGTTAGAGTTAATAATTAAACAATTAATACCGCCGTTTTTTGTACCTCTTTTCATAGATTGGAGTACATTTTTAAAATCTTCTTCTGATTTGACATGTTCCAAACTTGATACTGCAACGATATAGTCATAAGTATTAGATCTAATATGATAGTTTTCAATTGCTGCTTGTTCTGTTTTTATAACCTCGAATACGTCATGTTCTTTGCTATAAATTTGTAGCTTTGTTAAAGCGGAATCAAGTAAATCAACACATGTAACAGTTCCGCTAGCATTTTTAATCTTTTGTGCAATTGGAATGCTATTTCTACCGACGCCAGAGCCAAGATCAAGCACTTGTAATTTGTTTTTCTCTTCAAAGTAGTCCATTAAATCCATAACTGTTTTAACCGGCTTGTGAAGCCAAGATCCAGTTTCAAATAGTTTATATTGTTCATAGCAAAGATCGTGATATTCCTTTTCTTCTTGTCTTATGTAATCGATACGGTTCATATTGTGTCAGTTCCAATATTTTCATTACAAAATGAATAGGTGGGGCAGCCTTTAACATTTGTTTGAATTCGAAAAATACCACCAGCATGTGGATACTGTTTTAATTCGTCATCCGTCATTCTTGTTCTGGCTGTTGTAACATATAAATCAGTTAAGTTAGGTCCACCAAATGTACATGATGTTACATATAACGCAGGAATTGGAATACTTAATATTTGTTCTCCAGTAGAGGGATTCCATCTAGTTATTTTTGAACCTCCCCAATGTGCAATCCATAAACAACCTTCTTCGTCAATTGTCATACCATCAGGTAGACCATCATTTTCAGAGAAAATGATTACATCACTTGGATTATGAATGTCTCCAGTACGTATATTATATTGATAGCGAACCACTTTTTTAGTAGGTGTATCTATAAAGTAAAGGTATGTATGATCAGGTGACCAAGCGATTCCGTTTGAAGTATTTACATGTGAAACTTTTTTCTCTACACTCAAATTATTATGTAAACAATATAAGGAACCTGCAGCATTCATACCGTATGTATCTGTAGTACCTGCCCAGAAACGACCAGCGGGATCACATTTTTCATCATTAAAACGATTTTCTATTAAATGAGGTTCGGGGTCAAACATATGTGTCAGTTTTTCTGTATTCACATTAATAGAATAAAAGCCGTTTTCCATAGCTAAGAGTAATATGTCCTCTAAATATGGAACAACACAGCCAATTTGTTGATTGAGAGCGATTACTCGGTTCGTATTGGTAGTAGGATTATATATGCATAATTTTTTCTCCATAATATCAACCCAATATAAAAGTTGCTTTTTTTCATTCCAACATGGTCCTTCAGCTAAACTTGCTTTAACATTTAAAGCTAAGTCTATATTACTGAACAAGATGTTCACCTCGCGTTATAAGATATTAATATAATTCGATAAGAATAGAGGTAAACCTTTTAGTCAGAGGATATTATGATTTGTGCTCTAGAAAACTAATCTTCTCAAGTGATTAAAAGGTTTATAAACACGGAGGGGAAAATGCATATGATGTTTTATGAGATTGTTTGCTTTTCTTGTAAGAATATATTTCGTGTTTACGAAGGTAGTGAAAAATATAAGCGATTTAAAGAGAAACCAAAAGGGGCATATTGTTGTGATGAGTGTAGCCACAAAATTCAATTAGAAGCGATAAAGAAATTTTTTAGATAATTTTACGATTTCGATTCGGAAAAGTTTGACAATAAAAGTGTTATAAATTATCATATTAAAAAACTAATATTTAAGGCATAGAAGAGAAGAGTAGTTAAGAAAGAATACGTACAGAGAGCTCTGGTAGCTGAGAAAGAGCGGTATACATCTTAATGAAAAAAGACTTGGAGCTGCGCAAGGAACTAATTTATTTAGGGATGGTGCGACGGGTTCTCCCGTTATAGAGATAGGGTATAAGCATATTTTGCCGTACCTGAAGAGGTTAATATGGTGACATATTAACAAACTGAGGTGGTACCGCGAAGCTAACAACTCTCGTCCTCAAGATGAATAATCTTGGGGGTGGGAGTTTTTTTGTTGCATAAAACTGGAAATGAGAAACAAAAAATAATTGAGGTGAGTAATATATGCATTGGGCGTATGAAGTAGCACATGAATTAATTAGGAAACATCCAAATAAAGAAATGTTTGTTTGTGCATCTGGAATTAGTCCGTCAGGTTCTGTTCATATTGGGAACTTTCGTGAAATCGTAACGACTTATTTCGTAGTAAGAGCACTTCAAGATTTAGGGAAAAAGACTCGTTTTATATTTTCGTGGGATGATTATGATAGGTTTAGAAAAGTTCCAAAAAATATTGATCCATCTTTTGCAAAGTATATTGGTATGCCATACTGTGATATTCCAGATCCGTATGGATGTCATAACTCGTATGCGGAGCATTTTGAAAAAGAGTTTGAAAAATCGCTTCAAGCATTTGGAATTGAAGTAGAATTTATTTATCAACATGATGAATATAGAAGCGGAAGATATAACGAAAATATATTAGAGGCCTTGTATAAACGAAAAGAAATATATGATATTTTAATGGGTTTTAAAACTGGAGAGTGTAGTGAAGAAGAGCGAGAGAGCTTTTATCCAGCTACATTATATTGTGAGAGGTGCGGAAAAGATACAACAACTATTACACATTTTAATGAAGTATTAAAAACAGTGCGGTATGAATGTGAATGCGGAAATGAAAAAGAGTTATCCGTATTAAATACAAATAAAATGAAACTAAACTGGAAAATCGATTGGCCGATGAGATGGATGATAGAGGATGTTATTTTTGAACCGGGCGGTAGAGATCATTCATCAGAAACGGGTAGTTATAATGTATCAAAAGAAATTGCAAGGAAAATATTCAATCGAGAAGCGCCTCATTACGTTTCTTACGATTTTATTGGTATTAAAGGGAATCATGAAAAAATGTCTAGTTCTTCAGGGAATAGTATTACACCAAGCGATTTATTGAAAGTGTATATACCAGAAGTAATTCTCTTTATGTTTGCAAAATACAAACCAGGCGCTGCTTTTCATATTGGGTTGGATGAAGATGTGATTCGTAATTATACAGAGTATGAGCGATTGAAAGATAGTTATGAAAATAAAACGCTCAAAAATGAAGATTTATTTGATGCAATTAAAATCTCTAGAGTTGATAGTGAGTTTAAAGAATATCCGAAATTTAATCAAGTAGCAGGAACGTTACCATTATTAAATTTTGATTCAACTATTTTACAGGGGATATTAAAGAAAATAGATAGGAGCTATGCATTAGATGAAATGAGAGCGATAAGTAATCGCGCAGAGTATTGGATAAGAAACTTTCAATCTGAAAAATTAATCGCGGTAAATCAGGAGAAAAATGCAGAGTTTTACTACACATTAGATGAAAGGCAGAAAGAATGGCTAGTAGAAGTTTGTAAAATACTTCGTTCTAATAAAGATTACTCTAACTTAATGGAGCAATTATATGCGATTTGTCATCATGAAAATAAAAAAATAATGAAAGAAAATCAAAAACAATTATTCACTATTATATATAAGCTCATTATGAATCAATCAAATGGTCCTCGTATACCATTATTAATACATGTAGTAGGCATAGAAAAATTCGTCACACTATTAGATTTCTAAAACACAGTTAAAAGCAACGTAAGTACCAAAATTTCTAAGTACTTGCGTTGCAAATTTTACTATCGTGAATACATTTTCGGACATTCATCACCACTTGGTTCATAAAAACAATGGCTTTTAAACTGTCCTACAAATGGCTGATTATACCATTCAGGTGGACAAGCTCCAACTGGACGGAAATACCAAAGAGCCCATCGTGCAGGCCAGCGCCATTGACCTTGTAAAACTTTTCGTGCGAGTTCTTTTTCTGATTCACGAGCGCGTTGATAAAAATATCCATATTGTACTGCTTCAAATCCGCCGGGGCTTTGATATACAGCGTCTCGTACGGTACGGAGTTGTTTAAAATCTAAGCAATCACAAAATACACGGTTTACTACAACGCATCCAACTAACTCCTCACCTTGGCGACCTTCGCCTTCAGCTTCAGCACGAATTAATCGAGCTAGTAAATCAACATCACTTTCGTTGTATGGAATAAGGGGCATAGTGATACCACCTTTCTGTTATAGTAAAGAGTGTATGTTATAAAACAATCTGCGTGCTTTTTTACTTAAAAATAACATTTAATTTTAAGAGGAGCTTGTATAAAAAAAGCTAATTAGTAATAGTAGATAAATATAAAAGGGAGAGGTATTATGTATCGAATTCATAAAGACCATATCATTTACTCAATGTCACCAGAAAATAAGCCGTGTATGGAAGTAGAAATTGGGAGCAGTCTTGTATTTGAAACATATGATTGCTTTGAAAATCAAATCGATTCTGAAGATGTTGTGTTTCAAGAATTAGATTGGAACCGAATTAATCCAGCGACTGGACCTGTATATGTTAAAGGAGCAGAACCTGGCGATATATTAGTCGTAACGATTGAAAAAATTGAAATTGCAGAGCAGGGCGTTTTAACTACAGGTGCAAACCTTGGTGTAATGGGTGATGAGTTAAATGAAAATACAGTGAAAATTGTCCCAATACATAATGAATATGTTTTGTTTTCAAGTGAACTACAAATCCCGATTAATCCAATGATTGGGGTAATTGGTACTGCACCGAAAGAAGAGAGCATTTCATGTGGCACACCGCATGATCACGGCGGGAATATGGACTGTAAAGAAATTAAAGAAGGAACAATATTACTACTACCAGTTAATGTCCCAGGAGCACTATTAGCATTAGGTGATTTACACGCAGCAATGGGTGATGGTGAAATTGGTGTTAGTGGTGTAGAGGTTGCTGGTGAGGTAACGGTAACAGTTCAAATTATAAAAGGAAAACAATGGCCATTACCAATGGCTATTCAAAAAGAAAAAATGATGACGATTGCTTCAGAGAAATTGTTAGATGATGCAGCAAATCGTGCTGTACGTAATATGGTGACATTTTTACATGAAGAATTAGCAATGTCTAAAGCTGATGCAACGCTTTTATTATCGGCAGCAGGTAATTTAAAAGTTTGCCAAGTTGTGGATCCGCTGAAAACAGCGCGTATGGAACTAGGAATGGATTATGTGGAGAAACTAGGATTCATTTTTAGTAAATTTCATATTAAATAGATAAGGGACGAAAAAGGATACTTTTGTATAAAAGCATCCTTTTTTAATTTACGGATTTTGTGAAAAGAGGTAGTATTTATTCTATATAAGTATATTTGAGATTGCGGATTAAAAAGGAGTTCAATAATGGTCAAAATTATGATTGTAGAAGACGATATGAAAATTGCAGAACTATTATCGACACATGTTGCGAAATATGGTTATCAAGGAGTTATTGTATCGGACTTTCAAAATGTATTAAACATTTTTTTAGAAGAACAACCAGAGTTAGTTTTATTAGATATTAATTTACCGAGTTTTGATGGGTACTTTTGGTGTCGTCAAATTCGCGGAGTTTCAACATGTCCGATACTATTCATTTCGGCCCGTGAAGGCACGATGGATCAAGTTATGGCGTTAGAAAACGGTGGCGATGATTTTATTCCGAAGCCTTTTCATTATGAAGTTGTAGTGGCGAAAATTCGTAGTCATTTAAGACGTGCATATGGAGATTATGCACCGAAACTAGAAGAGCGAATGATTGAGCAACATGGCCTTTGTTTATATCCTGAAAGACTTGTATTGAAACTTAGAAATGACGAGATTGATATAACGAGAAACGAAGCTATTTTATTAGAGACATTAATGAAAAATTATCCGCGTGTTGTGAGTAGAGAAGTGTTACTTAATAAATTATGGGATAGTGAATCTTATGTTGATGATAATACATTAAGTGTAAATACAACACGTGTGCGTAAAAAGTTACAAATGTTACATATAGAAGGTGCGATTGAAACGATTCGTAGTGTTGGATATAGATTGCATATTACTTGGGATACTGGTATAGAAAAATGATAAGGTTGTTTATACGTGATCATATACCACTTATTTGCTTTACCATAATTCAACTACTAGCTATATTTCTCGTATATTGGTTTGATGGGCATAATCATATTACAACGGCGTTATATGCAATGTTTCTAGGTGTTTTCTTTATGGGAAGTTATTTAATGTTTCGTTATTTTACACATCGTTCTTTTTATGAGCGCTTAGCAAACCCCATGCAATCTTTGGATGAATCTGTTCAAAAATCTGATTTTGCAGCTGTATCGGCTGCTCTTCAAGAATTACTTGAGGTGCAATATAGACATTATCAAAATCAGCTGCAAATGCAAGAGAGAAAAAATAATGACCATTTAACCTTTATGAATCAGTGGATCCATCAAATGAAAACACCTTTATCTGTAATAGAATTAATTACACAGGATGAAGTAGATTCACGTTTTGAAAGTATAAATGAGGAAACAGACCGATTAAAAAAGGGATTGGAAATGGCTCTATATGTCGCACGATTAGAAGCGTTCACACAAGATTTTTATGTAGAAAGGGTACAACTACATAAAATAGTGAATGATTCGGTACATGAACATAAACGTTTCTTTATACGGAATTTTGTATATCCAGAGCTTGAAATTGATAAGGACATTACTGTAGAAAGTGATGTGAAATGGTTAAAGTTTTTAATCGGACAAATACTATCGAATGCGATTAAGTATTCATCAGGTAGTAGAGAAAAGATTAAAATGAAAGCTTGTAAGGAAGGTAATACCGTTATACTTGAAATTGCTGATAATGGCGTAGGTATACCGAAGCAAGATTTACCAAGAGTATTCAAACCTTTCTTTACAGGAGAAAACGGTAGAGATTTTAAAGAATCAACAGGAATGGGGCTATATCTTGTATATGAAATTACAAAACAATTAGGACATAGTGTGGAAATCCATTCAGAAGTTGGTAAAGGTACGGTAGTGCGAGTAATATTTTTTAATGTGTAAAAAGTAAACAAGGCTAAAGAACTTTGGAGATAAGTTTTTTAGCCTTGTTTTGTACCCTTGATAACATTGGAGAATGAAATATTCTATAGATAAGAGAGGCAAAATGAACCCAATAAGAATAAATGTAAGACTACATACATGAACCATTTTTTATAATAAAAATAGAATCTTATAGAAGTTGCGAATGATAGGAGGCTTGAAATGGATATTCGTAAAATGAAATATTTCATAACGGTGGCAGAAGAATTAAACTTTAGTCGTGCAGCAGAGCGTCTTATGATGGCACAACCGCCTTTAAGTCAAGAAATTCGAAAATTGGAAGAAGAATTAGGAGTTCAACTTTTTCACCGGACAAAAAGGATGGTTGAGCTTACCGAGGCGGGGAAAGTCTTTTTAGAAGGTGCTAGGCAAACATTACTTCAAGTAGATAGAACGATTAAAGAAACACAGCTTGCAGATGAAGGGAAAATCGGGCATTTAATCATCGGTTTTGTCGATTCTACAGAAACAGTTATAGGCATATTAAAAACATTTCGAGAACGTTTTCCAAAAATTCAGCTCATATTACGTGAGATGACAACAGACCAACAAATAAAAGCGCTTTACGAAAAACAAATTCATATTGGATTTATTCGTTCGGAGCAAAATAATGAAATATTATCTTCTGAAGTTTGTTCTGAAGAGTGTTTAAAGTTGGTTTTGCATGAAAATCACCCTTTCGTTTCGTTACCTAATATTTCAATCAAATCATTAGTGGAGGAACCATTCATTTTATTTCCTCGTCATTTCGGTACAAATTTTTATGATTTAATTATTAGTTACTTTTGGAAATATGGGGTAAGTTTAAATATTGTTCAAGAAGCAGTTCAAATGCAAACGATTGTAAACTTAGTTGCAGCTGGAATGGGGATTTCTGTCGTTCCATCCTCGGTGGAAAGCTATAAAAAATCAGGAGTGATGTATAAAGATATTCTAGAAAATACACCGGAAATAAATTTATATGCTGGATGGAGGAAGGATGAAAAGTCTGTCGTGTTAAAGAACTTTTTAACAGTTGTTAGAGAGGTTTATATGACTTCCCACAGCCCATCTTTATAGGATGGGCTGTGGGAAGTTGGCAAGGGGTGTTTATTTATAGATAAAACTTACTCATGATTCAACCTGTTTTACTAGTATCATACTCAGCGAAACCTTTTAATACACTGTCAATCTGATCC
This sequence comes from Bacillus sp. GC_Bacil_1, assembly GCF_026540675.1. Classification (NCBI taxonomy): domain Bacteria; kingdom Bacillati; phylum Bacillota; class Bacilli; order Caryophanales; family Bacillaceae; genus Bacillus; species Bacillus sp. GC_Bacil_1. The sequence goes on along the minus strand of NZ_JALNUG010000022.1, from coordinate 18,409 downwards.
ATAATTTCAGGTTGCAATTTAACACTAGAAGCAATTACATTTTCTCTTATTTGTTCCGGATTTGAAGCACCAATAATTGCAGAAGAAACAGCTGGATTTTGTAATACCCAAGCAACTGCGAGTTGAGATAAGGTAAGGTTAATTTCTTGTGCGATAGGTTTAATTTCCTGGATAGCGGTAAGCACATCATCACTCATCCAACGTTGCACGAGTTTGTCAAAAAACGGTTTTCCAGCATCGGAGTTAGCACGCGATTGATTTGGTAATGGTTTACCAGGTTGATATTTTCCTGTAAGAATACCTTGTGCAAGTGGCGACCATACGATTTGGCCAAGTCCCTCACGTTGACATGTTGGAATCACATCAGTTTCAATAACTCGCCATAACATCGAATATTGAGGTTGGCTAGCGATAAATGGAATGTTCAATTCGCGTGCAAGTGCTACACCACGGGTAATTTGTTCTGATGTCCATTCGCTTACGCCTAAATAGAGAACCTTACCTTGTCTTACAAGATCTGAGAAAGCTAACATTGTTTCCTCAAGAGGAGTTGTTATATCAAATCTATGTGCATAATAAATATCGATATAGTCTGTCTGTAATCGTTTTAACGATGCATTACAATTTTCTATAATATGTTTTCTTGATAATCCACGATCATTTTTTCCAGGACCGGTCGGATGGCATACTTTTGTACATAGTTCTATACTTTCTCGGCGTATACCTTGCAAAGATCGGCCAAGTACTTCCTCAGCTATCGTGTCCGAATAAACATCAGCAGTATCGAACGTTGTAATTCCAACATCTAGTGCGGCTTTTACACAATCATTTGCAGTATCTTCGTTTACTTTTCCACCATGGTTTATCCAGTTCCCGTATGCGATTTTACTTACTGTTAATCCACTGTTTCCTAGTTTACTAAATTCCATTGTAGAACCACCCCTTAAAAATGATACCTTTATTATAAGAACTGAAATTTAGTATGTATAATATATGATTTATGATGAATTTATATAAAATTTATATAAGAGGGAATGCTTACAATTTTATTGCTAGGGAAAGCTAAAGCAAGTAGTACAACAAATGTGGCTGATACTTGTTCGATATGAAGTGAAGAAATAATGAATAGACCTTAAAAGAAAGCAATCTTTTTTAGCAGCACAAATAATTGCATTTACTCATACAGTACTATTATGGTACAATATGGTTACTAATGAGGGAAAGGAATGATGGGTGGACGATGATTAACTAATCTTATTTTTAAATGTTGAAATTCAATAAATTTCAATTTCTAAAAAATAGGATTAGTCTGCCCGATTTCCATACAACGGTATTGCTATTTATGTTGCGTAATAGCTTATTTGGGTGTAAATATTTTAACGACTAATCCTGCCAAATTTATTTGGGAGGATTTTTTTATTCTCCCTTAATGAAAGGGATCGGTATTATGAAAGAACTATTAAAATTAAATGATGTTTATGTTGAAATAAAAGAAAATATGTTGTTAGAGAAAATGAATGTGACAGTAAAACAAGGGGATGTTATCGGATTAATTGGTAAAAACGGTGCTGGTAAATCAACGTTACTTCGATTAATAAATGGAAAGATTGAGCCTTCAAAAGGGATTGTTGAATGGCAGCAAATGAATATGACAACCGCATATGTTGAGCAAGAAATAGAATCTTTTATTAGTAACGATGTAATTGCAAAAGAAGCAGAACTGCTTGCGAAATGGGGCGTGCCAACGAACGATTTTCATACTTTAAGTGGTGGTGAAAAGTTAAAAATTCGATTAGCAAAAGGATTTGCTAAAAATCCTAATGTCTTAATATTAGACGAACCGACAAATCATTTAGATGAAATGAGTACGGAATTTCTCATTAAACAAATAAAAAATATGAAAGGTACAGTTATCATTGTATCGCATGATCGATATTTTTTAGATGTTGTCGCAACAAAAATATGGTCAATTGAGGAAAAAAAATTAATTGACCATAGTGGTAATTATACAAGCTACATGAAAGCACGTGAGCAAAGAAGGAAGTCGCAGCAGCGAGAATATGAAAAGCAGCAAAAAAAGATAGAACAAGTAGAAACACATATAAAAGAATTAAGTTCATGGTCACAAAAGGCACACGCGCAGTCTACAAAACAAGAAAGTTTTAAAGAGTTTTATCGTGTAAAAGCGAAACGAATGGATGCGCAAGTGAAGTCAAAAAGAAAACGTCTCGAAAAAGAGCTGGAGAAAACGAAAGTAGAACGTGTGAAAGAAGAGTATTCAATTGAGTTCTCTATTCAAGCGAGTAAAAAAGTAGGAAAACGCTTTTTAGAAGTAAAGCAATTAAAAAAAGAATTTAATGGAAAAGCATTATTTGAAAACGTTAATTTTACAATTCAGCACGGTGAGAAAGTTGCAATTGTTGGACCAAACGGTAGCGGGAAAACAACATTACTGAAGATGATTATGGGAGCGGAAACTGCTGAAGGAGAAATATGGATTTCACCATCTGCAAACATCGGTTATTTAACACAAGAGGTTTTTGATTTGCCACTGGACAAAACGCCAGAAGATTTATTTTTTAAAGAGACATTTGAAGAAAGAGGAAAAGTCCAAAATTTAATGAAACATTTAGGGTTCCAAGCTTCTCAATGGAAAGAGCCGATTGAGCATATGAGTATGGGAGAAAGAGTAAAATGTAAGCTAATGGCTTATATTTTAGATGAAAAAGATGTACTCATTTTAGATGAACCGACGAATCACTTGGATCTACCTTCACGTGAACAACTTGAAAATACATTAGCTGAGTATAACGGAACATTAATAATTGTTTCTCACGATCGATATTTTCTAGAGAAAACAACTAACATAAAACTCGTGTTTTTAAACAATACGATACAAAAGCAGCTAGAAGAACCTACTAAAACAAGAGATAATATTGAAGAGCTACGTTTAACGTTAGAAACAGAGAGACAAGAAGTATTAGGGAAATTATGCTTTTTAACTTCTAACGACAAAGAATATAAAGAACTTGATGAACGATTTATAGAACTTACGAAGCAGATAAAGGCGTTATAACGTAAGTAAGGGGAATTAACATGGGAGAAGAGAGTTCAACTAAGTTATTTAGAATAGATTGTGGAGATATATACTTGCAAGGGTTTATGGTCAAAGATGCAGAAAGTATTTATAAAATAGCCAATCAACCGGAAATAGAAAAGTTTTTACCAGACTGGAAATCGACGAAAGAACAAAGGGTGGATTGGATTGCAAATTATGAAATACCAGCAAACAAAGCATTTCTTGAGGCAGTGAAAACTACGAATAACATAGATAATCATATGTTAAAGCTAGGAATATTTAAGGAAGCTACAAATGAATGCATTGGATGGTGCTGCACAGGCATGAAAGAAGAACTCCCTTCACCAAACAGAGAGATAATGTATGCTATCTCAAATAAACATCAAAATCATGGCTATGCTACAAAAGCGACCAAAGGCTTAATTGACTATTTGTTTAAAGAAACAAATTTAATTGTCCTTAACGCAATTACTTTAATTAACAATGTACCATCAAATAAAGTTATTAAAAAATGCGGGTTTACTTATTTGAGTGAACACAAGATAGCAAATCAACTATATAATCATTATGTATTGAGTAAATCTGAATGGATAAAAAATATTGTGCAGTAAAAGGAATTAATACGAAATCATAAAAAAGCTTAGAGCTAAAACTCTAAGCTTTTTTATATTCATTTTATCCCGCATTACCGGGCAGTAAAACCCCCACTGATTAAAGTTTCACTTTATACCTGCTGACATAAGAAAGGTACAATTGTAATGACTTCTTGAAGGAATTGCTTTTCAACAAAATAGGGAAATCAAGCTGTACATGGGATATCCAGTTGAAAATCATTTATGAAAAGGTGATTGGAATATTTTGTCGAATTTATGTATCAATGATAATACAAATTTCTTACTCAAATCATTCTACAAATCAATTACTTAAAAAATGGAAGGGAAAAGTGGGCGGTATAAAGAAGCATTTAGTCTTAGTCAACAAAAATTGCTGGTAAGTCTATTAAAGAGCTACATATAAAACTTACGGTTGAGTGCTAGTAGGTAGATTAAATCTATAAGCCAGGAATTAGTTTAAATGAGGGAGGGGAACACATATTATAATTTGGTTTCGTCACTTGCCACAAATAAGTATGGATTTTTCAGAATGGACTCCTTTTATACAGAATAATTGGTACCGAAAACATTATATGAAGTTTGTATATTTACTTCAGATAATCATTTTTATAATACCTTATTTTTTTGAAACAGGTTTCACTCATATTAATATATTTTATCTTATCATAATAGGTATGTTAGTCTTCATCATTCACGAATGTCTACACATTTTAGTAATAAGTAAAAAAGGGGATATTAGCTTAACATTTAGTAAAAGATTTTTTTGGTTAAATACAAATGCAGTCTTACCCAAAACGAGATTTTGGGTCTTTATGAGCTTGCCTATAATTGTATTATCAGTAGTTCCTGCCATGATATCGTTCTTTGTATCAGGAAATATTAAATCAATTTTATTATTTATATGTTGGATAAACGCATTCATTTCCGCCTCAGATATTTACAATTCGTTTTTGATTGCAATGAAACCGAAGCACTCATTTTTTTTGCAGAGGTTATTATAAAGTGAAATAGTATTTAATGGGTAACTCAAATATGCTTCAACTACATACAATAGTTAAAATATAATATTTGAAAGTAAAAAGACCGATAAAAAAATCGGTCTTTTCTTATTAATAAAATAAAGATTAGAAAATAGCATTGTAATTCTAACCAATATGCAAATATTATAAGATAGATATGCTTTGTTTATAGATTTGAAAATAGGTTTGTTATCAGTTTTTTTAGAAATCTTACAAGCGTGTAAGATAAATGAAAGGTGAATCAATATGAGCTGTAAGACAATTCATTTACACTCTATAGTGAGCAGTGGAAATGAAGGGAGAATATAAATGGAAATTTTGCAGGCAAATAGTATTAGTAAAGTATATAAAGGGAAAGTACCTTATAAAGCATTAGTAGATATTGATTTATCAATTCAAGAAGGTGAATTTGTAGGAATTATGGGCCCGTCAGGTAGTGGGAAAACAACGTTATTAAATATGGTATCTACTATTGATTCTCCATCATCGGGAGAAATATTTATTAATGGTACAAATCCTTTTCAATTATCATCAGAAGAATTAGCGTTATTCCGCAGAAAACAATTAGGATTTGTATTTCAATCATTTAATCTTCTTAGCACACTTACTGTAAAAGAAAACATCGTATTGCCGATGACTTTAGATGGTGTTTCCGTCCAAGAAATGAATAAACGAGTAGAAGAGATTGCAAAGAAGTTAAACATTACTGATATATTGAGTAAAAGAACGTTTGAAATATCAGGGGGACAAGCTCAAAGAACAGCAATCGCTCGTGCGATCGTTCATAAGCCGCAATTATTACTTGCAGATGAACCAACAGGGAACTTGGACTCTAAATCTTCAAATGATGTAATGGAGATGCTTGATACTCTAAATAAAGAAGAAAAAGCAACGATGATGTTAGTTACACATGATCCGTATGCAGCGAGCTTTTGCAGCCGAGTAATCTTTATTAAAGATGGTCAACTATATAACGAAATTTATTGTGGTGAAAGTAGGCAAACTTTTTATCAAAAGATTATGGATGTCCTTTCTTTGTTAGGAGGAAAAAGGCATGACTTTTCGTCAGTTCGCATTTAATAATATTTTTCGCAATAAGCGTACATATGCTGCCCATTTTTTAAGTAGTGCATTTTCTATTATGATTTTCTTTACGTATGCTCTTTTATTATTTCATCCTGATTTACAAGGTGAGTTGAAATCGACAAGTGCAACAATAAGTGCATTTGGTACATTGGGATTTTCAGTTTCGCAAGGATTGATTTTTGTATTTTCATTTTTCTTTATTTTATATTCAGTTAGTTCGTTTTTAAAGACGCGTAAGAAAGAATTTGGCATTTTAATGATGCAAGGTATGTCAATGAGACAGCTTAAGAAATTATTATTAATTGAAAATATGTTGATTGGACTGGGTTCAATTTGTATAGGGATTTTCATTGGACTCATATTTTCTAAACTAGTCTTATTGATAAGTGCAAGTGTATTAATGATTAATAATGGTTTACCTTTTTATATACCAGTCCGAGCTGTATTATTAACAGTTATTACATTTCTTTTCTTGTTTTTAATTGTTTCATTATTTACATTTAAAATGATAAAAGTAACGGAACTTGTGGAACTTATTCGAGCAGAGGAAAAGCCAAAACCTGAACCGAAATCTTCAGTTTTATTATCGATACTTTCTTTAATTAGTATAGGGTATGGATATTTTTCAGTATTTCGCTTTATACCAAGTACCAATTTTATTACGCTTGGAATAGGTGTGCTTCTAGTAATTATAGGAACGTACTTTTTATATACTCAGTGTAGCGTTTATATATTGCACCTTGCTAAAAGGAGAGAATCTTTCTTTTTAAAGAGAACAAATATATTAACATTTTCAGAATTAATTTACCGTATGAAAGATAATGCAACGATGTTTTTTATAGTATCTATTGTTTCAGCAGTTGCATTTACAGCAATTGGTACAACAGCCGCAATTGGAAATAGGGATTTGGTAAGGATGACAAATCCGTATACATTTTTGTATGGAAGTTTGGAAAATGACAAAGTATTGAATAAAAATCTTTCTATTATAAAAAAACACCTTTCTGATGCTAATATTCCGTATCGAATGGCTTCATCTTCATATATATACACAGAAAATAGCGTAAATGTAATGAAGTTAAGTGAATACAACGATCTTGCTAAAGCACTAGGCTATCAACAAGAAACCATTGAAAAAGAAGATGAAATTTTATTAATCCCTGGAGTTGTATCACAAAAACAAGAATTTAAAAATGGCGAGTATAAAAAGGATATAGAAGTCATTCAAGGTGATTGGACAAAGACATTTCATGTGAAAAAAGCTGTAGAAAATTTAGTTTTACCACATGATTCTAGAACTATTTATATCGCTGTTCAAGATCAAGTATATGATGGAATGCCTCTTACTAGTGACCCAGTTAATGAAGAAATTTCATATCGTACTTACGGATTTGTTGTAGATGATTGGATAAAAACGAAAGAGATTTCCAATCAATTAAAGAGTATATTTGATAAAGATCTTAGGGACAGAGATTTCTACTTTGAAGCTTTAACATTAAACTTGTTGGAAGCAAAGCAAAAGAATGGTTTATTACTTATGGTAAGTATTTTAGTCGGAATCGTCTTCTTTACATTCGCCGCTAGTTTTATTTATTTCCGATTATATACAGATTTAGATCGCGATCAACAGCAATATAAAATGATTTCGAAAATGGGATTAAGTAAAGGTGAGTTGAAAAAGGTTGTAACGAGGCAGTTATTATTAATGTTCTTTTTACCAATTGTCGTTGCAGTGATTCATACTGTAGTCGCTTATATGGCATTACAACAATTAGTCGACTTTTCTATCATAAATAGCTCTATCGCCATTTTAATTTCATTTATATGTATACAAGTTTTATACTTCTTTATCACTCGTTGGCGTTACCTACAAAAGCTTTATAAAACTATGGAACAGTAGAGAACATCAGCAAGTAACATTGCAGAAAAGCATGTAAAAAAACAATATGAGTTATGAAAGGAATTGTAATGAAAAAAACATTATCAATTTTCATATTATGTATATTAATTTTAATTAGTTTAAGTGCATGTGCTAAAAGTGAAGAATTATTTCCAGCTAACGGTGTATTAATCATTGGAGATGAGAATCATACTGGAGCAATTATGAATCGTTATAAGGAAAATACGAAAGAACATGAAATTTTCCCAGTGAAAACAGGGGAATTTGAAAAAGGAAAGGTATTAATATTAAATGAATCTACTGCACAAGCGATGATTAAAGCAAAGATTTTTCGTAAACGTGACCAAGGAGCCCTTTCCAAACTGGTAGATACGTTACCTAATTTTCCAAAAGAAAGCTCACTACTATATATAAATGAAGAAGAAAAGAATATTAAAAGTATTAAAATAGAAGGAAAAGAGATACCAGTTGCATATGATAGTGATGCTTGGCTTGGCAATAAACGTGACTATGGAGCACTATGGTATATCATTGTGGCGAAAAATAGTGTGTATAAAGAAATAAAAGCGAATGAAACGAATATGCAACTTCTACATTTAAAAAAGTCGTTAGGTGATGAAAAACCTAAAATGTCGACAGATAATACATTAATTAATGAAAAAGTAAAAGTAAGAAAGCTAATTGAAGGTTTTAAAGAGAAAGTATCAGTTCAGTTTGTAACGATCGGAGAAAAGTCTTAAAAAAGAGTTCGAGGTTGATAGAAAGTTTATCAGCTTCGAACTCTTTTTAGTTTATAGACAAATCAATTATTATGCTTTACATTACTTCATTTAATCGAGTCTCGTTTGTTTCCTCAATCGCATTTGAATTTTGAACTGAATTATTTTGGGCTTCTTTTTCTTTACGAGCCTTTTGTAGCATTTCAAGGATGATCCATAAAGGAACACCTTTATCCTTTAACATCTTCCATAAATCTAATTCATTAAATTTATGCTCAGGCTGTTTCATTTCTTTTTCAGATGAACGAATATCAAACTTGATAGGATCATTTACTTTCTTACTTTCAAGTTTAGTAGAAGAGATAGTATTATGCTCAAGAGTAGATGGAGTTATTTTAGTAGGTTGAGATAATGTATGAATATTTGATCCGATTTGCATGTTTTTTCCTCCTTTTTGAAGCAATGAGATTAGTTTTCTTATGGTTTTTAAATCTTTTTAACATGAGGAAACTATATCTAATTATAAATCTAAATAAATAGATTTACAAGTTATATTGTAAAAAGTAAATGTTAACTTGAATTAATATTTATCAACATTTGTATATGTTTTCTATATATACAACGTATATAAAATACTTTACATTATGTTTAAGTTATTAAATTATTCTGTTAATTTTTCGAAAAGAAAAATGTAAACGTTTTATTAGGGGGAGAAAGTATGGGGAAGTTATTTTTAAAAATATGTTTTTTCGCATTAGTGACCGTATGTTCATTCGCAGCGAAAATATCATACGCTGAAGAAAGGCAACAAAATAATTATCCTATCATATTGGTGAATGGATTTGCTGGATGGGGTAGGGAAGAAATGCTGGGCGTAAAATATTGGGGTGGTGTTCATGATATACAGGAAGATTTGAAACGAAATGGTTATACGGTACATACCGCTGCTGTTGGACCTGTTTCTAGTAACTGGGATCGTGCATGTGAATTGTATGCACAAATTAACGGTGGGACAGTAGACTATGGTGCCGTACATGCTGAGAAACATGGACATAATCGTTTTGGCAGAACTTATAGTGGTTTTGCACCGAATTGGACTGAAACAAATAAAGTTCATTTAGTTGGACATAGCATGGGTGGACAAACGATTAGAACATTAGTACAGCTATTAAAAGAAGGCAGTTTTGAAGAAAAGAATTATGTGAAAAATCACCCAAACACCAAAATATCACCACTATTTGAAGGCGGAAAATCATATGTTCATAGTGTTACAACATTAGCAACCCCTCACAACGGTACAACACTTGCGGATGGGAGTCTTCTGCTACCGTTCGTTAAAGATTTACTCATTACAACTGCAAGCTTCGGAGGAAACAATAATTTATCGTTATATGATTTCAAATTGGATCAATGGGGTATAAAGAAGAATGCTGGAGAGTCCTTTTTCCAATATAGTAATCGTATTCTAAATAGTTCACTTTGGAAAAATACAAAAGATATAAGTCAATGGGATTTAAGTACAGATGGTGCAAAGGAGTTAAATAATTGGGTAAAGACACAACCGGATGTGTATTACTTATCCTATAGTGGACATGCATCACAAGCAGCACCTATAACAGGTTTACATTTACCTCATATAACGATGAATAAAGTGTTGATGGGGAATGCGTTTTTCTTAGGTTCTTATGCGAGATATGAAGAAAACCGTCCGTTAGTTGATACTTCTTGGTGGCAAAATGATGGTGTAGTAAATACAAATTCCATGATTGCACCATCTTCTAATGTTGCTGTAAATAATAATGAGTCATTACAGGTTGGAAAATGGAATCATATCGAAACGAAAGCGAATTGGGACCATCTCGACATGGTAGGGTTAAGTGTTTCAGACTCGTTAGGTTTTTCTAGCATTCAAGAGTTTTATAGAACAATTGCTGAAAAGCTATCACGTTTACCGAAATAGGTAATAATAAAGCGCTCTCGATGGAATTCGAGAGCGCTTTATATTATATTGAAAGAGGGATTTGGTAGAAAAATATGGGGGGATATTATGAAAATTCAAGTTGTATTATCAGGATACGGAACAGTAGGCAGAGAGTTTATAAAATTATTAAATGAAAAATATTCATATATATATGAAACATATGGGATTCAATTAGTTGTAAGTGGCGTATTAGGGAGAAATATTGCAATACATAATGAAGAAGGCTTATCTCTTCATCATTTATTGATGTATGGTGGCGGTACCGCTGCAATTGAAAAATATTTAGAGTATCATCCGAAGGAACGTGCAATAACTAGCATAAGTGGTACTGTATTGGTAGAATCAACGGTTACAAATCTTAAAGATGGAAATCCAGGGAAACAATATATGAAACAAGCGATTGAGAAACAGATGGATATAGTAGCAATTTCTAAAGGTGCGCTCGTTACAAACTGGAGAGAAATAAATGAAGCAGCAAGAGGCGCAAATGTACGAATTCGATATAGCGGTGCAACAGCCGCTGCACTACCGACACTAGATATTGGACAATTTAGTTTAGCCGGTTGCAGTATTGATAAAATAGAAGGAATATTAAATGGAACAACTAATTATATTCTTACGAAAATGTATGAGGAAGATATGACATTTGAAGAAGCGCTGAAAGAAGCACAAAATAAAGGGATTGCTGAGACAAACCCTATATTAGATATAAGTGGTTCAGATAGTGCGTGTAAATTGTTACTTTTGACTAACAGCTTAATGGAAACAGAGAAAACACTTACTGATATACATATAAAAGGAATCGAGCACGTTACAAAACAGCAAATACAAAATGCTAAGAAACAACATAAAATTATTAAATTAATAGCATCAATATATAAGGATGAGGGTGGCAATGTGAATTTAAATGTTGAACCGTGCGAAATAGAAAAAGATCATCCGTTAGCAAAAGTAAATGGGACCGAAAAAGGAATTACGTTCTTTACAGATACGATGGGGCAAGTTACTACAATTGGCGGGGCTTCTAATCCACGAGGCGCAGCAGCTGCAGCTTTAAAAGATGTAATTAACTTATATCGAAAAGATTTGTAAGACCGTACCGCCCTTTATAAAAAATACATATGTCGTGGACCTTTTGAGAATGAAATAAATATGCAAAAATGATTGCAGGGGGTAAGGAATTGTTTAAGGATTTTAAAGTTGTTAAAGATCGTCCCGTTTATATTCAATTAAAAGACTATTTGAAAAAGATGATTATGAAAGGGCATTTGCTCGGGGATCAAAAAATCCCATCAACAAGGGAACTAAGTGAATTACTAAGTGTGAGTAGAAACACTGTACTCGCTGCTTATGCAGATTTAGAGCAAGAAGGACTCATTTATGCAGTTAAAGGAAAAGGGAACTTTGTTGCGAAGGTGGATATATCTAACACTTCGTCTGTTGAAATAGATTGGAAAAATAAACTTAATACAGTGACCGCATTAGCGGACGAATTAGATTTAATGAAACATGGTGTTCGTTGGGAAAAGGGAATGATTGTTTTTAATAGTATAGCCCCGGATGAGAAGCTATTTGATGTTGAAAATTTCAAAAGAGCTTTTCTTACTCGTATGTCCATTGAAGGGGACATCGTATTGAACTACGGATATGCAAAGGGATATAAACCGTTAATGAATTATTTACTTCATTACATGGAAATGAAAGGTGTAGACATTTCGAATAAAGATATTCTAATTACAAATGGATTTACAGAAGGATTGGATATTGTACTCTCTTCTTTATCAAAAAAATCCGGTCGTGTCATTTGTGAGAATCCAACTCACCATGCTGCACTTAAGCTTTTCCGTTTACATGGACTTGAAGTTCATGGGATTGATATGCATGAGGATGGTATTGATACGAATGAAGTTGAAAAAAGTTTGCGTGAAAAAGATTTTGATTTTGCTTATTTAATTCCTTCTTATCATAATCCAACCGGTATTGTTACGAGTTCAGAGAAAAGAACGGAATTGATGAGGTTATTCTCAAAATACAAGGTTCCTATTATAGAGGACGGATTTAATGAAGAATTACGTTATTCAGGTTCACATTTAGCTCCATTATTAACTTTTGCGGGAGCTGGCAATAATGTGATTTATATTAGTAGCTTTTCAAAGGTGCTTTTCCCTGGTTTACGTGTAGGCTGGATTATTGCAGATAAAGAGCTGATTCATTATTTAGAAAGCGTAAAAAGAGCAAGAACGATTCACACATCTACGCTAGATCAAGCTGTTCTGTTTCAATATTTACATGAGGGATATTTTGAAAAATATTTAAAAAAGGCAAGATCTGTTTATAAGAAAAAATATGAGTTAGCTGTCGGGGCATGTAACCAGTACATTCCTTTTAAAAGAATGACTGGAGATGGTGGACTTCATTTATTTATAGAGCTAGAAGAGCATATGAATGCCCGCACACTTTTACAAAAGTGTTATGAGAAAGGCGTTACGTTTTCACCTGGAGATGTTTTTTACTCTGATGGAGAAGGAGCAAACACTTTCCGATTAGGGTTTTCGCGCTTGAAAGAAGAAGAAATAGTTCGGGGAATTAAAATAATTGGTGATACATTAAAAAATGAAATTTGGAGTTGAGAAAATGAAAATCGGTGTTATTATGGGCGGGGTATCGTCTGAAAAACAAGTTTCAATTATGACGGGGAATGAAATGATTGCTCATTTAGATAAAAATAAGTATGAAATAGTTCCAATTACATTAAACGAAAAAATGGATTTAATTGAAAAAGCGAAAGACATTGACTTTGCATTGCTCGCATTACACGGAAAATACGGAGAAGATGGGACAGTTCAAGGAACACTGGAGAGTTTAGGGATTCCTTATAGCGGAAGTAATATGTTATCTAGCAGTATATGTATGGATAAAAATATTTCGAAAAAGATTTTACGTTATGAAGGTGTAGAAACACCAGATTGGATTGAACTTACAAAAATGGAGGATCTAAATCTTGATGAGTTAGATAAGTTAGGATTTCCATTAGTGGTAAAACCAAACTCTGGCGGATCGAGTGTCGGGGTGAAAATCGTTTACAATAAAAATGAATTGATCTCAATGCTAGAAACTGTATTCGAATGGGATTCTGAAGTAGTAATTGAGAAGTATATAAAAGGTGATGAAATTACATGTTCTATTCTGGATGGAAAACAGTTACCTATAGTTTCAATTCGACATGCAGCCGAGTTCTTTGATTACAATGCAAAATATGATGATACTAGTACAGTTGAGGAAGTTATCGAACTTCCAGCAGAAATTAATGAACGTGTAAATAAAGCTTCACTGACTTGTTATAAAGCATTAAAATGTAGTGTTTATGCAAGAGTTGATATGATGGTGAAGGACGGAATTCCATATGTAATGGAAATTAATACATTACCAGGGATGACACAATCAAGCCTATTGCCCAAAAGTGCAGAAGCAGCGGGAATTAGTTATAGCAAACTATTAGATATAATTATTGAAACATCATTAAAAGTTAGAAATGAAGAAGGGTTTTAAGGAGATTATATAACTAATTCTTTTGACAGTTTCACGAAGTATGCTATGATGAATACATTATAAAAACAAAATATTTATCCACTAGGGGAGCCTTTTATAGGCTGAGATCAAATGTGATTTTGAGACTCTTAGTACCTGATCTGGTTAATGCCAGCGTAGGGAAGTGGGAAAGACGTTGCTATTTAATGAGTAAATAAATACTGTCAATTTCACTTTCTTTACGCCTGTAAAGAAAGTTTTTTTATTTTACAGCTTTAATAATTGTGGATAAATACTTATATTTTATACATTATTGGAGGGATTTAAATGACTTTTTCACAATCATTACGTAAAGAAGTAGATTCAATTTGGGAAGCGAGTTTTAACCATCCTTTTGTAAAAAAACTTGGTGAAGGAACATTAGATTTAGCTAGTTTTCGCTATTATGTGCTTCAAGATTCATATTATTTGAGTCATTTTGCTAGAGTACAAACTTTAGGAGCTGCAAAAGCTCTTGAATTAGAGACGACAGCTCGTATGGCACATCATGCTCAAAATACATATGAGGCCGAGTTATCTTTACATGAGAATTTTGCTAAAAAGCTAGGGATAACAAAAGAAGAAAAAGATAATTTTATTCCTGCGCCAACTGCATATGCGTATACTTCACATATGTATCGTGCTGCGTATGAAGGGCATTTAGGAGATATCATTGCAGTAATTTTACCTTGCTATTGGTTGTATTATGAAATTGGCGAACGCTTAAAAGAGTGCCAGCCGGAAGAGCCAATTTATAACGAATGGATTTCTGCTTATGGATCTGATTGGTTCCGTACGCTAGTTGAAGAACAAATTACACGTTTAGATACTATCGCTGAAAAAGTAACAGAGGCAGACCGCAAACGTATGAAACAGCATTTTATTATTAGCAGTCAATATGAATATTCATTTTGGGAAATGGCTTATACATTAGAAAAGTGGGCAGTGGATACAGACGTAAAAGACGTAATTGGATAAAGAATAGAAGTAATGTTATAGATAGGTACGGATCATACCTATCTATATATTTTTTCTTGTCAAATTTGCGTAAAGTCATTAGTGCTACGGATATGGCGAAATAGAATATCGATAATTTAGCTCATTTACTTGTCTACGCATTAACTGGATAAACTTCTGTCACATTTATTTTACAATCAAAGAACGTTAATGTTGGTGGTATGAAGTTAAATAAGAAAAGAAACCTGAGCTGTTAGCTGTAACGGAGTTGTTTTTTCTTTGCAGGAATTTCTAAATTATCATGGAGTGTGGTTAATACGATATGCAAATATGCATATCGTATTTTTTTGAGTTCTTTATGTGTTAAAATTAGATATAAAGATATAGAAATATAAAGAAGCAAAAGCAGGAATATCCAATGAATTTTGAGAGGTGTTATATGTTTACAAATAAGAAATTAATTCGATTTGGTTTATCGTTGTTTGTATTTTTAGGGATAATTAATTTCACAATCAGCTATTTCCAAACATATCTTGAAACAGCAGCAGATATTAAATGGGTAATTCCAGAAATTTGGAAAACCATTTTACTAGATGTTCCTCAAGGTATACTTGTTCTTTTAGGCGCAATTGCTTTATATGATTTCACAAAAGAGGCATCACAAAAAGACGCATCAATCTAAGTGTGTCTTTTTTCTATTAGGAATTTCATAGAGAGTTTTGCTGGAGAAATAGAATGAAAAGCCCTAATAAGGGCTTTTTTCTTTGTAGGAATTTCTTATCTGTCATAGAAACCGGTTACTTGGAGGTGTTATAGTGAAAGGCATTTACAGTACAGAAAAATCTAAGCGGCAGACGGAAATATATAGGATATGACAACATAATTATTGAGAAATTAATTGAATTTAGTAGGTATGAAGATATGACGCTAGAATTCATATTTTTTAATTTTTATTTATCCCGCATTAACGGGCTGTTCGTAAAAGCCTGATTGGTGAGGACTAATAATCAGCGGGGGATGAACTCCCCCCCACTGATTAAAGTTTCACTTTATAAAAATGAGCCCATAGCAAAAATAGGTATATGAACAAGGTGCATCATTTAGTGATAAGTCATACTTTGTTGGTGTACGTATTGAACTTAGTTTATAGCACTATTTTTACTTAGATGTAACGAACAGAAATATAGGGAAGCATCAATGAGGTTGTATTTTATAAACGGAGGTTATGAAAATGAATCAGTTTCAACAAGAACTACAAGCGTTAAGTCTTAATGATTACCGGTCTGGAAATATTGTCTATTGGGACCAGCAAAACCAATATCCATATTACTATATTGAAGATGCTGCTCGTCGCTGTGGCGGTTGTGGTCGTTGTGGTGGTTGTGGTGGAGGTCGTTGTGGCGGATTCCGTTGTGGTGGATTCCGTTGTATTGGTTGCTTCGGTTGTTTTGGTTGCGGAGGTTGTGGAGGTTGTGGTGGTTGTGGTGGTTGCTCTAACTGTTTTGATGGTTTTAGTGGTACTACTGATACTATTATAACGTATGAATATTGATTGCATTTATCCTGCTATTTGCAGGGCAGTAAGACCCTAAAAAAATTCAGCGGGAGCAAAGAGAAGTTAGATGGCGGACTACCCATAAAAGCCCAATTGGTGAGGGCTAATTAAAGTTTCACCTTATCAATTAAAAAACATTAGTTTTATATATGTACGTGCCGACAAAGAATATAGCCATTATTAATGGATATATTCAATCATTCAAGTGAAAGAGTAACAATAAGATATATAGGTGTAATCAAGAGGTGATGGATAAAGCAATGACTAGATTTAAAATCTAATCATTGCTTTTTTCTTATGGTTTTATCATCAAATATCTGTCTGGTTTAGGGATTGATTTCTTCTAGCTAATGAATTTATTACAACTTTGTAAGGTTAATGTAATGTTAATCGATAGTAAATGAAGATGCTTGAGTGTAATTTAAATAAGATTAAAAAGTACTGTTTATCTATAAAATAATCGGGTAAATAATATGTAATTAGGAAGTGTATGAATATGATTGAACTAAAATCTATTATCCATTCGTATAAACTAAAGAGAAAAATAGCTAAAGATTTATACGGAAAAAGAGATGAATTGACACTGTTATTAAATGAATTTAATAAAATGAAATGTACAGTAACATCTGAAAAGAAGAAAAACAATATATTATCTCGTTTGCAACTAATTTATCAAAATATGAAATTAGATAAGCAGTATCCTCTATCAGTTGCTTTTGATAGTAAATTATTGGAGCGATTAGAAAAAGAACCTCTACATACTATTGAGGATGGTGTAACATGTTTACATCTAATGTTAGATGTGAATTATGAGAAAATAAAACAATATGGTTCGAGTACAAGTAGGTCATTTGTTCCATTATCGCAGTCTTCTATTTGTCTTGCTGATTGTATTTGTCTAACAGGAGTTGTAGTAGGTTTACTAGGAGCAATTTCATTTGGGGGATTACTGTTATCTATATGTTCAATTACATAAAGGTTGATATTTGTAAAAAGGGCACCGAATTAAGGTGTTCTTTTTTGGTTTTTTTGTAAAGATATTGTAAATGATAAGTACAATGCATTAAGTGTAATGTATAATTCGAATGTATCGAAATTCAAATATAATAGAGGTGTTATACATGATAATTACTTTGAATTTTTAAAAGAGTCGGTTTGATAATAATTTATGTAGATAAACAGTTTTTACGTTTCTTTTAAATACTTGGTTTAAATGGATGAGATTAAGTAACTATTGTTCTAGCTTTTTGATAATCAAGACAACTGAAGAAAGGAAGGAATCATTTTATGAAAAAATTAAGGCTGCTAACATTTGAAAATATAGTAGAACCCCTTTTAAATGAAAAGGTATCATTTATATACTTTCCTATTGAATGGCTGGACATCGTAGAGATACATTATAAGACATTTTTATTAACGAGTAAGTTGAAACGTTTGAATGAAAGATTGTATGATATGTTTTCGGATATATTGTTTATTCAGCATAACCCGTACGTATTAAATGAAAATACACCATGGATTGTATCGAAAGAACCTATTAGACAAGAGCAGCTCGATTATATTTTTCAAAGTTGGTATGAGATTATTCATGATTGGAAACCAAATAGATTAGTAGAACCACCAAAATATGAATGGCAATCCGATTTGATTTCTAATTTGCCAGTACTACATGATAATGAAACGTATTCTAAGTGGGTGCCCGCTTTAATCTCACATATTTTTTGTGAGCGTCCTATATATTTAGAAAATACAAATGAAGAAGAAATCTATTTTTCCCCTCTTAGATCACAAAATATTTGTGAGGCGATGTCAGGGCCGATAAAAGATGAAAAAACACAAGATTTTTTCTCCTATGTATATCGATTCGAATGCATAACCCGCGGTGGTGAGAACGCTCCATTATTAAATATTTCAATAGGGATTCGGAGATTT
>NZ_JALNUG010000021.1:0-99946 GCF_026540675.1 Bacillus sp. GC_Bacil_1 | reverse complement strand
ATTTCAATAAAATACGCCGGCTTAGCTCAATTGGTAGAGCAACTGACTTGTAATCAGTAGGTTGGGGGTTCAAGTCCTCTAGCCGGCACCATGTAAGTTTCGGAGGGGTAGCGAAGTGGCTAAACGCGGCGGACTGTAAATCCGCTCCTTCGGGTTCGGCAGTTCGAATCTGCCCCCCTCCACCATTTACATAGGGGCATAGTTTAAAGGTAGAACTGAGGTCTCCAAAACCTCCAGTGTGGGTTCGATTCCTACTGCCCCTGCCAAATATATTTACACAACATGGCGGTTGTGGCGAAGTGGTTAACGCACCGGATTGTGGCTCCGGCATTCGTGGGTTCGATTCCCATCAGTCGCCCCATTTTTATTTTAAAAATTACAAATAATTTAATTGATACTTACATATAATTAAGTAAGAATTCGATGGGCTATAGCCAAGCGGTAAGGCAACGGACTTTGACTCCGTCATGCGCTGGTTCGAATCCAGCTAGCCCAGCCATTTTTGCGGAAGTAGTTCAGTGGTAGAATACAACCTTGCCAAGGTTGGGGTCGCGGGTTCGAATCCCGTCTTCCGCTCCAATAAAATTTAATATGGCGGCATAGCCAAGTGGTAAGGCAGAGGTCTGCAAAACCTTTATCACCGGTTCAAATCCGGTTGCCGCCTTTTCTTTTGTGCCGATGTGGCGGAATTGGCAGACGCGCACGACTCAAAATCGTGTTCCTTCGGGAGTGTCGGTTCGACCCCGACCATCGGTATCATGAACGTCTTAAAAAAACTCTATACAATTAGTATAGAGTTTTTTTGTGTTTTCTTTTCATTACATGACAAAATAAGCACAAAAAGTGTACGGTGAGTAAACTGCGAAACATTAAAAGGATAAA
This sequence comes from Bacillus sp. GC_Bacil_1, assembly GCF_026540675.1. Lineage (NCBI taxonomy): Bacteria > Bacillati > Bacillota > Bacilli > Caryophanales > Bacillaceae > Bacillus > Bacillus sp. GC_Bacil_1. Next base: position 99,064 of record NZ_JALNUG010000021.1, on the reverse strand, counting down.
AACAAACATTCAATTTTATCCTTTTAATTGCGGTATTCTATAATATGCCCTTCGAGCACTCTAGAGAGAATTTCTCCACCCGGGTGACATGAAGTTAAATCCGACACCACCAGTAGATATTAGTACATGATCAGCTTTTAATTTCGTAATTTCTAAAAACTTCTTTTCAAACTTTTCTCTGTTGTATTTGTACATAGTTGAGTGGCACGACCACATGTGCGTTGAAGTACTCAACCAGTCCCTTAATTCCTTCAATTCAGGAAACGCCTCAAATTGGATTGGTTCATCTAATTTCATGAATCTTACTTGATAGATAGTTGGGTTTAACTCCTCTCCTATTCCTTTAAAAGCATGTAATTTTTTCTCATTTGAATGTGTCATAATTCCCCCTTTACCTTTTCTTCAAATTTTTTCCTATTTTTATTGTACAACAATAGAAAGTAATTATGGGGATATTATGGAAATCGGTATCTGCAATATAAAAAGACTCTAATAGAAATGTTAGAGTCTTTTTTGTTAAATTATATTATGTGATGCTAAAATTCGTAATAAACTTAGGAATTCATGTATAATATAACTTGTCGAAAGAACAAAATGATAGTGATTTATATTATGTCTGTAATATGAATCAAAAATGAACTTTTTATATTTCTTTTAAAAATGTGTTGGACACACATTATATTTCATATTAATATTTTTATGTAGATTTAAAACGAGAAAGAGAGTGGAAAGTATGGGCCGTAAATGGAACAATATTAAAGACAAAAAAGCATCAAAAGATGCAAATACAAGCCGTATATACGCGAAATTTGGACGTGAAATTTATGTGGCGGCAAAACAAGGCGAGCCAGATCCAGAATCAAATCAAGCGCTTAGAGTCGTATTAGAACGTGCGAAAACATACAATGTACCAAGAACAATTATTGATCGTGCAGTTGAAAAAGCAAAAGGCGGTTCAGAGGAAAATTATGACGAGCTTCGTTATGAAGGATTTGGACCAAATGGAGCTATGGTTATTGTAGATACACTTACAAATAACGTAAACCGTACTGCAGCAGATGTACGAGCTGCATTTAGCAAAAACAGTGGTAACATGGGTGTAAACGGTTCTGTAGCTTACATGTTTGATGCGACAGCTGTTATCGGCCTTGAAGGTAAAACATCAGATGAAGTTCTTGAAATTTTAATGGAAGCAGATGTAGATGCACGTGACATTCTAGAAGAAGAAGATGCTGTTATCGTGTATGCTGAACCAGATCAATTCCATTCAGTACAATCTGCACTTAAAGGTGCTGGTGTTGAAGAATTTACAGTTGCAGAATTAACAATGCTTGCACAAAGTGATGTTACACTTCCTGAAGATGCTCAAGTACAATTTGAGAAAATGGTTGATGCATTAGAAGATTTAGAAGATGTACAACAAGTTTACCACAACGTAGACTTAGGAGAGTAATACGATGAAAGCCCCTTTTCGTTTAACGAATAGGGGCTTTTTTTATGAAGTTAATTAAGGTGATGAATTATTAAAGGTATTTTGGTGTAGATAGGGAATATGCTTATAGGGATATATGAAATAACCATTATTTCTAGGAGGCTTAGTATGGAACATAAGACACCAAAGCATATAGTTGCCGTAGCAGGTTATTTAACAAATGAGAAAAATGAAGTGTTATTAACAAAGGTACACTGGCGAGCTGATACGTGGGAAATGCCAGGAGGACAGGTAGAAGAAGGAGAAGCACTCGATCAAGCTGTCTGTAGGGAAATAAAAGAGGAAACAGGGTTAACAGTGAAGCCTATCGGAATTACCGGGGTTTATTATAATGCCTCTATGCACATTCTAGCTGTTGTTTTTAAAGTAGCATATGTGAGTGGCGAAATAAAAATTCAACCTGAAGAAATACAAGAGGCTAAATTTGTTGATTTAAATGAAGAGAACATAGATGAGTATATAACTCGTCCTCATATGAAATCCAGAACGCTTGATGCAATGAGTGCAACACATTGTATTCCGTATGAAACGTGGGAAGTACAGCCATATAATTTAATAGGAAGATTGTAAAGAAAAGAGTAGCTGATTTGAGATACATTCAAATCACTACTCTTTTTTGTATACCGTTTAAGAAAAAGGTCAAAATAATAATAGTGTTAGTATTGATTTATAGAACGTTTGTTCTGTATAATGTATATGTTATATACATTAAGATTACTAGATACTCAAAAGTACATATATTTGTAGATGATATAATTAAAGTATAAAGTGAAAATATAATAGCCTTAAGGCTTACTCTGTTATTGGTTATTCGTGATTGAATATAATCTATAATCTATATTCAATATTTCAGATGAATAGTAGATAAAAAAGGTCTGTGATACAATACTTTTTTACCCCGCTATTTGCCGGGAACGTGATTGGTGAGGGCTGATTAAAGTTTCACTTTATACCTTACAATGATGTAAGGTACGTGTAAGAGAAATCGATGGGATATTTTTTTACAACAATGTATTCTTAAAGTAAGAGTTATATGCTGTGTGGAAAAGAGGTGTTCAAGATGAAAGAACGAGTATTATCTAGGGTGAACTATCATCAAAAAGTTGCATTAAATCCAATGACTAAACTTTTTTATAAAGCCATTATATTATTATTATTGTTAAGTTGTACGTTATTATTCATTGGAAATGTAATGATTGAGAAAAGTGACATTAGTAAATTACATGTACCGGCTAATTTAGAGGTGCCAGAATCATTAACACATGCATTTATTGCGACAGAAGATAAAAGATTTTATCATCATAACGGTTTAGATTATATAGCAATTATTAGGGCCTCTGTTGAGAATATAAAGGCTGGTGGTGTCGTGCAAGGAGGAAGCACGATTACACAGCAGCTCTCTAAAAATGCTTTTTTAACTAATGAGCGTACATTTTCTCGTAAGTGGAAAGAGATTTTTTATACGAAAAAAATTGAACGCACATTTACGAAGGATGAAATTTTAAAATTATATGTAAGTAACATTTATTATGGTGAAGGAGCATGGGGAATTGAAAAAGCAGCAAACCTTTACTTCGGTAAAAAGGTGAACCAATTAACGTTGGCGGAAAGTGCAATGATGGCTGCTGTAGTAAAAGCACCTGCTTATTACTCACCTGCCCAAAATTATGATAAAGCAGTAGAGAGACGAAATGTTGTGTTGAGACTAATGGAGAAAGAAGGCTATATAAGCCATGATGAGTATGTTCAAGCAGTTAGTGAGAAATTAGTAATTCGTCATGATATAAAAATAGAGCAGTCGATGTTAAATAGTGCGCGTAAAAAAGCAGTAAGTTAAGAGAAGTTCCTACAGAGGAGCTTCTTTTTTTGAATAAATTGTGACAAATTGTGACACAATATCGTCACAATTATTGTGTTTTTGTAATTTATGTGAGCGTGTTCATTGCGTGACGTATATAAGTGTTGATATTATGTGTATTGTGTACAATGCTGTATACAGAATATGAATTTAAAGAGGAATGTATATGAAATCAAATAAACTCATGGCTCTTGGTATAGTTTTTTCTATCGCAGTATTGATTGTAATTGGAACAATTGCGTATAGCATCATAAATGACAAAAAAGATAAAGGGAATGAGATGTTTGCTTATTCCACGCAACAATCTTTAGGGAAAGATGATGCTCCAGTTAAGGTAGTTGAATTTGGAGACTTTAAATGTCCTGCTTGTCGTACTTGGGATGTAACAGTATTACCTCGATTAAAAGAAGAGTATATTGATAAAGGCAAAGTGCAGTTATATTTTATTAACTTCCCATTTATCGGAAAAGACTCGGATTTAGGTGCAGCAGCTGGTGAAGCAATTTATAAACAAGATAAAGATTCATTCTGGATTTTCTATGATGAGATTTATCAAAATCAAAAGAAAGATACGGAAGAATGGATTACAGAAGATTTGCTTCTTAGCATTGTGAAAGAGAAACTTCCAAAAGTTGATGTAGAGCAATTTAAGAAAGATTTACACAGTAAAGAAATTACAGAAAAAGTACGTAAAGATTCAGATCGTGCTCAAAAATTAAAAGTTCAAGGTGCTCCTTCAGTATATGTAAACGGAAATCTTGCAAACCCTGATTTCGATAGTATGAAGAAGGCCATTGATAAAGAATTGAAAAAGTGATGAGGTCTCTCATCACTTTTTCGACTTTTTTCGATAAAATTCTTGCCTCTATTTTTTTAACATGCTATACTACTTTACATAAGTTATTCTAATATCTTATATGTAATTCATATTTGCGGGTGTAGTTTAGTGGTAAAACAAGAGCCTTCCAAGCTCTGGTCGAGAGTTCGATTCTCTTCACCCGCTCCAAATTTTATTAAATGTTTTTCTATAAATTGTGATCAACGCAGTGTTTCGTTTCCGAGATAAACGAGGCATTGCGTTTTTTAATGTTTGAAAAATATAATTACATGCGAAAATAGAAGTAAATAATAGTATTCCAAAAGTGAATTACTAACCAATAAAGTCGTTATATAAGGGATGATGGATTCATCTGAGGAGGCGATTAAGAGTGGATTTTGAACAATTAAAGCAAGATGTAATTGCGTATAGTAAAACAATTGGCATAGATAAAATAGGCTTTGCGAGTGCTTCTCCTTTTGAGGAATTAAAGCAGCGCTTAATCCAGCAACAACAATTAAATTATCAATCTGGATTTGAAGAGCCTGATATAGAGAAGAGAACGAATCCGCAACTTTTATTACCGGGTGCTAAATCAATTATTGCGATTGCTTTAGCATATCCTTCAAAATTAAAAAATGCACCATTAAGTAAGCGTGGAGAACGCCGTGGAATTTTTTGCCGTGCTTCTTGGGGACAAGATTATCATCTTGTTTTACGAGATCGTTTGCAAAAATTAGAAGCATATTTAATTGAAAAACTTCCAGATATAGAAGTGAAGTCCATGGTTGATACAGGTGAATTAAGTGATCGAGCTGTATCAGAGCGTGCAGGCATTGGCTGGAGTGGGAAAAACTGTGCTATTATTACACCTGAATTCGGTTCGTACGTATACTTAGGGGAAATGATTACAAATGTTCCATTCCCGCCAGATAAGCCGATAGAAGATCAATGCGGGGGCTGTACGAAATGTATCGATATTTGTCCTACAGGTGCTTTAATACAGGGGGGACAGTTAGATTCGAAGAAGTGTATTGCGTTTTTAACACAGACGAAAGGATTCCTACCTGAAGAATATCGCGATAAAATAGGAAATCGTATATATGGATGTGATACGTGTCAGACTGTTTGCCCGAAAAACAAAGGAATGGATTTTCATAATCATCCTGAGATGGAGCCGGATCCTGAGCTAGTTAAACCATTATTAACGCCACTTTTAACAATTAGTAATCGTGATTTTAAAGAGAAATATGGGATTATGTCAGGGTCATGGAGAGGGAAAAAGCCACTGCAAAGAAATGCGATTTTAGCATTAGCACATTTTAAAGAAGCATCGGCAATTCCTGATTTAATTGGTGTTATGAAAGATGACCCAAGACCGGTATTGCGCGGAACGGCAGCATGGGCACTTGGGAAAATTGGGGGAGATGGAGTAGGCGAAGCGATTGAGAAAGCGATGGAACGTGAGAAAGATGAAGAAGTACTTCATGAAATGAATCGCGGGCTTGAATTGTTAGCACAGAAAAAAGAGTAGATAATATTTCCCTTTTTCATATTGTAATATGGGAGGGAAACGAAATGGCTGTAAAAATGAATATTGAAAAGCAAGTACAACAGTTTTTAGCATATATCACAGAGAAACGAACAGACGTGGATGGTATTGCTGAGGATTTACTACAAATGGCACAGAGAAAGAAACAATTGTTTCAAAGGCGTAGTGCACATATAGTGAAAGCAATTGCGGATGTTTCTTTCATTAGACAATTAAATAGTAATGACCATCAAGAAATTGATTATCAAATACATTTTAAATATTTAATTAAGCATAAAGAATTATTTTATATTGAAGAGGAACAATTAAAACGAAGAGTTTGTTTAAATAATAGTCGGATTATAGGCGATTATGATATTGAAGTGTCAGAAGAAATTAGAATGGGTGAGACATTAGAAAGGGAAATTACGAAAGAGAAGTACGGTTCTTATCATTATAATCGTTTAGAGGCAGTGAAATATGCAGAGCGTTGGTGGGATGACCGAAATCCTATGTATCGTAATTTCCCTGATAATTGTACGAATTTCATTTCTCAATGTCTTCATACTGGAGAAGTACCTATGAACGGATATCCTAATATTCGTAAAGGATGGTGGCAAAGGGAGAATCAGTGGAGTTGGAGCTGGGCTGTTGCACATTCTTTTTATTGGTATTTGTCAGGTGCTACAACAGGACTTCGAGCAGAGGCGGTAGAGAGGCCAGAAGAACTTATTCTTGGAGATGTAATTGCTTATGATTTCGAGGATGACGGAAGATGGAATCATACGACGATTGTAGTAGCAAAAGATGCAGATGGTATGCCGCTTGTAAATGCACATTCAGCAAATAGCCGTCGACGTTATTGGAACTATGAAGACTCTAGTAAATATACACCACAAATGAAATATAAATTCTTTCATATTATTAATGGGTAGAGATTTTTCGCTCAAGTGGTATAATACGTAGTAGACAAAAAACAGAGGTGAATATCGCGTGGGAGTACATGTTGTTTTATATCAGCCAGAAATTCCAGCAAATACAGGAAATATTGCTCGTACTTGTGCAGCAACTGGAACAGAATTACATTTGATTAGACCGCTTGGATTTTCAACGGATGATAAAATGTTAAAGCGTGCCGGATTAGATTATTGGCAGCACGTGAAAATTACGTATTATGATTCAATTGAAGAATTTTATGAAAAAAATAAAGATGGTGAATTCTTCTATTTAACGAAGTATGGCGAGAAAGCTCATACAGCGTTTGACTATAGCAAGCGCGAGAAGGATTACTATTTTGTATTTGGAAGAGAAACAAACGGCTTACCAGCTAATGTAATCGAAGAAAACTTTGATCATTGTTTACGTATTCCAATGACAGATAAAGTACGTTCATTAAATTTATCTAATACAGCAGCAATTTTAATTTATGAAGCATTCCGTCAACAAAATTACCCTGGATTAGATTTAGAAATCGTTTATTAAAAGTCGCCATATGGCGACTTTTTTTTATAAAATAAAAATAATATGTGATCATACGTTTAAAAGAGAGGACATAATCATATAGAATGGGATATATGATTAAAAATAGATAAGACGGGTTGAGATAAATATGAAGGAAGAATATAGTAATCAAAATACCTTTTTAAGTATGATAGATATGGATTTAATTAGACAAGGGTTATTACATGCTATTCAAGATTTAGTATTTATATTGAAAGTTATTGATGATGAAACGTTTAAATATATGTATGTGAATAAAATAGGAATGGATTATGCTAGGTTAAGCGAAGAGTGCTATGGAAAAACTTTTGCAGAAGTATTACCGAAAGATATAGCGGGGATATTGCAAAGGCAATATGAAAAAGTAGTGAGAGAAGCGAAAGCACACACTTTTTGTGATGTAGTCAAATTACCAAAAGGTGAGATACATTATGAATCTTCACTTAATCCTGTCTGCGATGAAGAAGGAATATGTCAATTTGTTATTTGTATTACAAGAGATATTACAGCTCAAATTGAGGAGAAGACAGAGATAGAGGAAAAACAAATGTTATTTAAGTCGTTACTGGAATATAATAATGACTCAATTATATCTATAGATTCTATAGGGAGAGTTACATATGCAAATCCGGCAACGTATGAAATATTTGGATACCGGTATGAGGAATTAAATAATAAATTTATTTTTGAATTTATTAATAAAGAATATGAAAAAGATTTTCAAATTATATTTAAGGGATCGATGCAAGGAAAAGCAAAACAAATTGTTTCAAAGAAATATGTTCATAAAGAAAGGTACGAGCTATATATTTCTTTGAGAACTATCCCGATTATTGTGAACGGTGAAATTGTTGGAGTGTATATTGTTACGAGAGATGTTACAAGGCAAGTATTAAACGAAATGCGAACAGAATATTTAGCTTACTATGACCAGTTAACAGGATTAATGAATAGAATTTCATGTACAAATAAGTTAAATACTTTTTTAAAAGAGAGTATAAATTTTGCGCTTGTATTTATAGATTTAGATGAGTTTCATCGTATTAATGATACATTTGGTCATAAAGAGGGAGATAAAGTATTACAAAAAGTGACAGAATGTTTAAGCAATCTAAAAATAGAAGGTATGCACTTATTTAGAGAACACGATGATCAATTTGTTATGTTGATAGAAAATATAACGAAAGAATGTGTAGAGGAAGTTGCAAAAAGCATACTGAAAAATATTAGTGAATATTTTGTAATTGAGAAAGAAGATGTATATTTAAGTGCGTCAATTGGAATTGTAATGGCTCCAGCAGATGGAGAAGATGAAAAAATACTATTTCAGAGAGTCGATGCTGCCTTAGAAAAAGCAAAAGACAAAGGAAAAGGACATTATCATTTTTATTGTAGTGGATTAGACTGTGAGCGTGAACAAAGGTTTATAATAGAAAACCAGTTACATCGTGCTATAGAAAAAAATGAATTTTTCTTATATTATCAGCCACAAATTAATATTGAGACGAAAAAAATAGCTAGTATGGAAGCTTTAATAAGGTGGGAGAATAAGGAATTAGGATTTGTTTCTCCAAACCAATTTATTCCGTTGGCAGAAAGAACAGGATTTATTATTAAGCTCGATGAATGGGTAGTAAATCAAGTGTGTCAGCAACTGCGCGAATGGTTAAATAAAGGATATGAAGTGGTCCCAATTGCAGTTAATATTTCAGCTAGACACTTTCGCTCTATTACATTAATAGAGATGATTACACGGGCTTTAAATAAGTACAATGTACCAGCTCATTTATTAGCGATAGAGGTTACAGAAGGAGCTCTTATACATAAAGATATATCGAAGAGAGTGTTACTACAATTAAAAGAAGAAAATTTAAAGATTCATTTAGATGATTTTGGAACAGGCTATTCATCTTTAAGTTACTTAAAAACATATCCAATTGATACTTTAAAAATTGATCGTTCTTTTATGGAAGGTATACATATAGATGAACGTGATACGAATATTACAGCTGCAATTATTCATTTAGCTCATACTTTAGAATTGAATGTAATTGCAGAGGGAGTAGAAAAAAAGGAGCAAATACAGTTTTTGAAAGAAAAGAATGTGAAGCTTGTACAAGGTTATTATTATAGCCGACCACTATCCAAATATGATATGGAAAATATGTATTATAAATAATGCATAAAAAATGATGTGCTAAAAGCACATCATTTTTTATGTGTACCTGGTTTGTCATTGTAACCGGATGTAAAAATCGCTGTAAGAAATGTGAGTGATACACCTAAAATTAATAATAATTTCATACTAATATCCTCCTTACTTTTTTCGGTTCACGAGTTTTATTTATTACCCAAAATGTATGTAAGGTTCTTAGAAGAAAAGAATTTATTTATAATGAATAGCAGTGTAAAAACGTTAATACCTATATTATACAGAATTTTCTTTGAATTTTGGAGAGAATTTTAGCGTGCTATTATATATTTCGTTTTGATTTAAAGAATGTTTAAGGACATCCTAGCATACCTTTTATAATAATCCGATTGAACAAGGAGATGGGGGAGGAGCTATAATGGATATTCTAAAAAAGATTGAACAGCATCGAGCAGCAGAAGAACGTTTACAATGGGAAGGTACGTTTGCGGAGTATTTGGAGCTTGTGAAAGAAAGACCATGGGTGGCTCAAACAGCACACTCTCGCATTTACAATATGATAAAAGATGCCGGAATTGAAGAAGTTGATGGTAGAAGAAAGTATAACTTCTTTAGTAATCAGCTCTTTGGATTAGAGGATGCTCTAGAACGTCTTGTAGAGGAATATTTTCATCCATCTGCAAAACGATTAGATGTTAGAAAAAGAATTTTATTATTAATGGGTCCTGTTAGTGGAGGGAAATCAACGTTAGTTACGATGTTGAAACGAGGATTAGAAACATATTCAAGAACAGATCGCGGAGCAATTTTTGCAATTAAAGGATGCCCAATGCATGAGGATCCACTGCATTTAATTCCACATCATTTACGAGATGATTTCTTTGATGAGTATGGAGTTAGAATTGAAGGGAATTTATCACCACTAAATGTCATGCGTTTAGAGCAAGAATACGGATCAAGAATTGAGGATGTAGTTGTAGAGCGTATTTTCTTCTCTGAAGATCGCCGTACAGGGATTGGTACATTTAGCCCGTCTGATCCAAAATCACAGGATATTGCAGATTTAACAGGTAGTCTGGACTTTTCTACGATTGCAGAATATGGTTCAGAATCAGATCCCCGTGCGTATCGATTTGATGGAGAATTAAATAAGGCAAACCGAGGAATGATGGAGTTCCAAGAGATGTTAAAATGCGATGAGAAGTTTTTATGGCACTTATTATCGCTTACGCAAGAAGGGAATTTCAAAGCGGGAAGATTTGCGCTTATTTCAGCAGATGAATTAATTGTAGCGCATACGAATGAAACAGAGTATCGCTCATTTATAGCAAATAAGAAAAATGAAGCATTACACTCAAGAATTATTGTAATGCCAGTTCCTTATAATTTACGAGTAAGTGAAGAAGAACATATTTATGAAAAAATGATTCGTGAAAGTGATGTGTCGAATGTTCACATTGCACCACATACACTTCGCGTTGCAGCAATGTTCACTATTTTAACTCGTTTAAAAGATCCGAAGCGTCCGGATATTGATTTAATTAAAAAGATGCGTTTGTATGATGGAGAAACGGTAGAAGGTTATAATGCGATTGATGTAGAAGAATTACAACGCGAATATCAAGATGAAGGTATGAAGGGTATTGATCCTCGTTATGTCATTAACCGAATTTCGTCTACAATCATTCGAAAAGAGGTACCATCTATTAACGCGTTAGATGTACTTAGATCTTTAAAAGATGGGTTGGATCAGCATCCATCGATTAGTAATGAAGACCGTGAACGTTATATGAATTTCATCTCATTAGCGAGAAAAGAATACGATGAAATCGCGAAGAAAGAAGTACAAAAAGCGTTTGTTTATTCATATGAAGAATCAGCTAAGACGCTTATGGATAATTACTTAGATAACGTCGAGGCGTACTGCAATAAATCGAAATTACGTGATCCGTTAACAGGGGAAGAAATGAGTCCAGATGAAAAACTAATGCGCTCAATTGAAGAGCAAATTGGAATTTCAGAAAATGCTAAGAAAGCATTCCGTGAAGAGATTTTAATTCGCATTTCTGCTTATGCCCGTAAAGGAAAACGCTTTGATTATAATTCACATGAACGTCTTCGTGAAGCGATTCAGAAAAAACTATTTGCTGATTTAAAAGATATAGTGAAAATTACAACATCAACGAAAACACCGGACGAAAATCAGCTTAAGAAAATCAATGATGTTGTTGCACGTTTAATTGATGAGCATGGCTATAATTCTTCTTCAGCAAATGAATTACTACGCTATGTAGGTAGCTTGTTAAACCGATAGTTTGATAACAAAACGCTGTCTCTTGTATTTTGCGGGACAGCGTTTTATTATCCGTTCATATGTGTGTAAAGTGTCATACCTTGTCCAAATGTAATAAATTAAGATGCAATTTCATGAATTTATTGTCAATTATTTTTACAATATGCATATGATAGAGTAACCAACCATTCATACGAAAAAAGCCAACACAATACAATATGTTGCAAAGTAAAAATGTGTGCAACAATGCATTGTGTTTCTTTCTTATCAGTGGCTGAATATTTCTTTCTATTATGTGAGTGGCAAAATTTTGTTTAGGATGCTCGGGGTATTGTATGAAAAACGTTATAAATGTTTATGGGATGATTTTCTATGGGCAGTTACCTTTCAAATATTCTAGCTTGCACATTACAGAACAAAATTTGTAGCTTGCTGTTCATACAGGAAGACAATTACAGTAAGGAGGGAAAGGAATGGGCGAAGAAAATCAACCAAATTATACGATTTCACAGGAAAACTGGTCCCTCCATCGCAAAGGATATGACGACCAACAGCGCCATCAAGAAAAAGTACAAGAGGCAATTAAGAATAATTTACCCGATCTTGTAACAGAAGAAAGTATAGTTATGTCTAATGGCAAGGATGTTGTAAAAATACCAATTCGTTCTCTAGATGAATATAAGATTAGATACAATTATGATAAAAATAAACATGTTGGGCAAGGAAACGGTGACAGCAAAGTTGGTGATGTCGTTGCGAGAGATGGATCAGGTGGTCAAAAACAAAAAGGGCCAGGAAAAGGGCAAGGAGCAGGAGATGCAGCTGGGGAAGATTACTATGAAGCTGAAGTCTCTATTTTAGAATTAGAGCAAGCGTTTTTTAGAGAGTTAGAGCTGCCTAATTTAAAGAGAAAAGAAATAGATGAAAACCGGATTGAACATGTTGAATTTAATGACATTAGAAAAACAGGATTATGGGGAAATATCGATAAGAAACGAACAATGATATCCGCATATAAACGAAATGCGATGCGTGGTAAAGCATCTTTCCATCCAATTCATCAAGAAGATTTAAAGTTCCGTACTTGGAATGAAGTATTAAAGCCAGATTCAAAGGCTGTTGTGTTAGCGATGATGGATACGAGTGGATCGATGGGAATGTGGGAGAAGTATATGGCACGTAGTTTCTTTTTCTGGATGACAAGATTTTTACGCACAAAGTATGAAACAGTTGATATTGAATTTATTGCTCATCATACAGAAGCGAAAGTCGTTACAGAAGAAGAATTTTTTTCAAAAGGAGAAAGCGGTGGAACAATCTGCTCCTCCGTATACAAAAAAGCACTCGAGCTAATCGATAATAAATATTCACCAGACCGCTATAATATTTATCCATTCCATTTTTCAGATGGTGATAATTTAACATCAGATAATGCTAGATGTGTAAAGCTTGTGGAAGAATTAATGAAGAAATGTAATATGTTTGGATATGGGGAAGTGAACCAGTATAACCGCCACAGTACACTCATGTCAGCCTATAAAAATATTAAAGATGAAAACTTTAGATACTATATTTTAAAGCAAAAAGCAGACGTATTTCATGCGATGAAAAGCTTTTTTAGAGAAGAATCAGGTGAGAAAATGGCATAACCTCTTTTAAAGAGGTTCTTTTTTTGTAAACTTTTTATTTTTTCAGTTGACAATGATAATGAAAATCATTATCATTTATTCGAGAAATGATTACATTTCGAATTATATATTTCAGAGGAGATGTAAAGTTGAAACAAAATAAAAGAAAACGTATAAATGCAATGATTATAGTGGCGACGTTATCACTTCCGTTTGCTGTTTATTCAACACCTGCTTTAGCGGCAGTAGCAATTGAGACGAATAAAACGGGACAAGGTTTAGAAGATGGTACATATGACGCTGTTATTAAAGCGTATAAAGATAAAACGAATGAAGAGTCTATGGCAGCTGTTTATATAAAGGATCCGAAACTAACAATTGAGAATGGAAAGAAAATTGTAACAGCAACGTTAAGTGATAGTGATTTCTTTCAATACTTGAAAACAGAGGATATTCATACTCCAGGTGTGTTTCATGATGTGAAAGTAATATCAGAAGATAAAAAGAAAAATGGAACGAAAGTGATTCAGTTTGAAGTAGGGGAATTAGGAAAAAGGTATAATATGCGAATGCATATTTATATTCCAACAATGGCCTATGACAATAAGTACCAAGTACAGTTTGAAGTAAATACATTGAATTTAGAGAACAATGTTCCAGAAAAACAAAAGGAAAATAAAGAGGATAAAGTGGATCAACAAGATGAAATTGGAAATGTAATAGTAGATAAGCAACTACAAAGGCATATTAATAAATATAATTTGAATAGAGAAAATCTAGATACCCCAATAACTAAGGAAGATTTATTAAAAGTTAAATCTTTAATAGTCGTTGAAGCTAAAAATAAAGGAATACAAGACGTAAGCGGTCTAGAATATATGACGAACTTAGAAAACTTAAAGTTGGAAGAAGTTAAGTTAAAAAATATAAAATTTATCTCGGAATTGAGACAATTAAAATCATTAAGTATAACCTATGGTGAACTTGAAGATATTGGACCTTTGGCTGAGTTAGAGCATATTGAGTTTTTAACTTTGAGAAACAATAAAATCTCAGATTTAAGCCCATTAAGCCAAATGAAGAAGATTAAAATGCTAGATTTAAATAGTAATTATATAAAAGATATTAAACCATTATTTACAGTGAAATCTTTAAGGACTTTGACTGTGGCAAATAATCAAATTAGTAATGATAACCTTGCTGGAATTGAGCAATTGAAAAATGTAAAAAACTTATCTTTAAGTAACAATGGACTTACGAATATTGAACATATTACATCAATGAAAAAATTAGTAGAGTTAGATCTTGCTAAAAATGAATTAGAAAACATCGAACCTTTATCAAGATTATCTACTGTACAATCACTTAATTTAGAAGAAAACTATATTTCAGATATAACGCCACTTAGTCACTTAACAGACTTATATGATTTAAAGCTAGGTTCAAATGAAATTCGTGATGTTAGACCTGTTCAAGAGCTAGGAAAAAGAATATATATCGATATTCAAAGACAAAAAATCTTTTTAGATAATGTAGAAAAAGATAAGGAAGTTAAAATACCTACCTATAATTTACAAGGAGAGCCACTTGATACTATTCAATTGAAGAGTGAAGATGGGATAGTTAATAATGGTTCTGTTAAATGGGGGACTACTGGTGAAAAAACATACGAATTTACGTTGGATATAAAGCCAGAAGAGAATCGTATTAAGTTTAATGGAACAGTAATTCAAAATGTTGTTGAAAGATTAGACGAAATCAAGGAAACAATAAAAGAGGATAATGAACAAAAGGAAAATGTAATTCTCGATAAAACTTTACAACAACATATTAATAAAGAGAATTTAGGTAGAGAGAATTTAAACGCTTCTATTACAAAAAAAGATTTATTACAGATTAAAAAATTAGAGATACTTAAAGAAAATGGAAATGAGATAAAAAATATAACAGGTTTAGAGTACATGACGAACTTAGAAAAACTCACTTTAGAAGGAGTAGGCCTGAAAAATATTGAGTTCATCTCAAACTTGAAACAATTGAATAATGTGAATGTATCTCATAATCAAATTGAAGATATAACACCACTATCTTCATTGGAAAATTTACAGTGGTTAAATCTTGCGGACAATCATATTAAAGATGTAACGGTTATTGGTTCCATGCTAAACTTATTTAGCTTAAATTTAGCTGGAAATGAGATTCGTGATGTAAGGCCGTTAATACAATTAGGTCAGTGGTTTACAATTGATGTTGGAAGACAAAATATCATTTTAAATGATGCAAAAATAAACGAAGAAATTCAAGTTCCTGTATATGATTTAGAAGGAGAAAGTATTGAAAATATTCAATTGGTAAGTGAGGGAGGGACGTTTAATAACGGAGTAATAAAATGGAGTACCCCAGGTGAAAAGGTGTATAAATTTGATTTAGATTCTGATGAAATTAGCATAAGGTTTAACGGAACAGTTATACAGAATATAGTGGAAAAAGAAGAAGAAAAAGAGCCGGTAAAAGAAATTGAAGAAACAAAAGAAGAAGTGAAAGAACCGGTAAAAGAAGTTGAAGAAGCGAAAGAAGAAGAAAAAGAGAAAGAAGAAGAAAAAGAGCCGGTAAAAGAAGTTGAAGAAACAAAAGAAGAAGTGAAAGAACCAACAAAAGAAGTTGAAGAAGCGAAAGAAGAAGTAAAAGAGCCAACAAAAGAAGTGAAAGAGGAAGTAAAAGAGCCAACGAAAGAAGTTGAAGAAGCGAAAGAGGAAGTGGACGAGCCAACAACAGGAGTTGAAGGATCGAAAGCGGAGGTAAAAGAAACAGGAAAAGAAATTGAAGGTTCAAAAGACGCGGTAAATCAATCAGCAGTAGTCCAAGAACAAAACGTGAATAATCAAGTTGTGAAAGAAAATAAACCAGCTGTTAATAAGCAAGAAGAAAGTAAGAAATCATTAGGAGCAACAGGTGGACAAGAGAATACATCAACATTACTTTCAGGCATAGCGTTAGTTCTTTCAGCACTGAGTATGTTTGTATTTAGAAAGAGATTATTTAAGAAATAAAAAACGTTTTATCTTATTATAACGTAAGATGATTATATGAGTTTTTGAGAAGACATTATCATGGCGATTTCATTTTGAAATATGCTTATGGTGATGTCTTTTTTAGAAGGATATAAATGGAAAAGGTGTGAATATATTAGTGAAGGAGGAGAGGTTATGTATGTCAGTTCTATTTTGAAAATTGAAGAGGTGGCAGCATTTATTGCGAATATGAATAAAGATGCTACTCATCATGTTGGCTATTGTGGAGATGAGAAAGAGGAGTTGTTACAGACAATTATTCATGATTTTTCAGATATAGGCTGGGAACAATCTTTTGTTGCTACTTATGAGAATAATAATTTAATAGGTTTATTAGGATTTGATGTGGATGAAGTAAAGAAATGTGCAGAGATATGGGGACCGTTTATTATCGCAGAGAATTGGGAAGAAGTTGCTTTACATATGTGGAAGGAACTTATAGAAAAGGTGCCTTTTCATATTGAGAGATTTTATGGTTTTTATCATGTGGAAAATAATAATTGTGCCCGTTTAATGAGGAATTTACATGCAAAAGAACAAGGTCGACATAGTATTCTCGTTTTAAATAATATTGTGGAGCACCGTATTATATGTAATGTAGAAGAGGCTTTACCACAAGTGTTTGAGCAGTTTATCGCTTTACACAATCATATATTTTCTAATACGTATTATGACGGAAACGAAATTATTGAACGTTTAAGTAATACGAATAAATTATTTGTAAGTATGAAGAATGATAAGTTAGAAGGTTATGTATATGTGGAAGTGAATCCAGAGTTTCAAGAAGCGAATATTGAATTTATTGCAACCGCTGAAAATAGTAGAAGAAAAGGTGTCGGAGAGCGGATATTACAAGGGGCAATTCAGTATATTTTCTCCTTCCAAGGGATGAGAGAGACAGTACTATGTTTGAATACGAATAATGATCGTGCGATGAAATTGTACAAGAAAGTAGGTTTTGAGGAAAAAGCATGTTTACAACACTATATAATAGAGTGAAAAACCCATTCATATGAAAATGATATTTCATATGAATGGGTTTTATTACGGATTTAAAAGTAATTTGAGGTGCCAATTGTTACATAACTTTTTTTATTTTTTGAGATACTTCTTTCGTTTGCGAATTAACATCTTCTTTTCGCAGCTCTTTAAAGAGCGAAGTAACCATAAGAACGACTACGATAGAAAATGGTAGTGCTGCGATTATAGCTGCAATTTGTAGTGCATTTAATCCTCCAGCTTGTAATAAAAGAGCTGCAATGATCGCGATTGTTAATCCCCATATAAGTTTTAAACTATTTTTCGGTGATAAGCTTCCGTTACTCGTTTGCATGGAAACAACAAATGTTGCTGAATCAGCAGAAGTAACGAAAAATGTGGCTACTAAAATTAACCCGATAATCGTTAAAAATGTAGAGAATGGTAGATGTGAAATAACAGCAAATAATCCAATCTCTGTACCATTTTTTGCAATTTCATCAGCTATTCCAAGCGATTGGAACATTTCCATATGAATTGCGGTACCACCAAATACTGCAAACCAAAATGTACAGATAAGAGTTGGGACTAATACAACTCCAAAAATAAATTCTTTTATTGTACGCCCTTTAGAAATACGTGCGATAAATGTGCCGACGAATGGAGACCAAGAAATCCACCATCCCCAATAGAAAATAGTCCAGTTTTCAATCCAAGAAGAAGATTTTTCATTAAATGCTCCTAAATTTAATCCCATACTAGGCAAAGCTCCAATATAAGAACCGAGTGTAGATGTGAAATATTTCATAATAAATACGGTTGGCCCTAAAAGTAAGAAAGAGATGAGTAAAATACCTGCAAGAGAGAAATTCAAGTTACTCAAATATTTAATCCCACGATCTAAGCCAGTTTGTGCACTTGTTAAATATAAAACAGCGAAGATAGCTATAAGTACGAGCTGGGTAAGTAAAGTGTTATGAATGGAAGGGAATAAATAGCTTAATCCTCCAGCAATTTGTTGAGCACCAATCCCAACAGATGGTACAATGCCAAACACTGTGGCTAAAACAGCTAAAATATCAACTGTTTTTCCGATACGAGAATTTTTCGATCGATTAAATAATGGAGTAACTGTAGCCCCGATAGTGCTACCTTTTTGTTTGCGGAATGTGAAATATGCAATTGTTAAAGCGACCATTGCGTATAGTGACCACGGAAAGAGTCCCCAGTGGAAAAATGAATATTGCATAGCGAGTTTGGCGCTTTCTTCTGTACCTGCTTTTCCTGTTAATGGATCTGTAAAATGTGAAATCGGTTCAGCGATTCCATAAAAGAGGAGTCCAATTCCCATTCCTGCCCCAAACAACATGGATAGCCAAGATGGATAATTATATTTTGGCTTTTCTCCATCTTTACTAAGACGAATAGAACCGTACTTAGAAAATGATAAATAAGCAGCCAAAATAATCATTGTAGTCATAAGTAGAGAGTAAAACCACCCAAATTTATTGAGGATAAATGAGTTTAAAGAAGATGTAACACTTTGTAAATCGTAGCCTTGTATCCAACTTGCTGGGGTAATTCCCCATATAATGAATAATGTTGTTAGCAAGAAGGAGATATAAAATACACTGTTTTCTTTTTTTATCATAGAATCCCACCCTTATTTAATAAAGTTAACAATTATAATAATCATAATAATTAAGTTTTTAATTGTCAAAAAATTCCCTTTTTATAACGTGAAAGGATGTAATTTGTTTTAGGGAGGTAAAGAGCAATGTGTTCACGATATGTACAAATTATAGGAAGAAATAATATGAAATATTGCATTTTATATTGTTACATCCAGATTTTATGTTAAATTCTTGAATGGAATATTAAAATAGGGGGCAAGGATATGAACAAGAAATCAAAGATCAATAAAGTGATGCTTAGCATTAGTACAATGGCTTTATCGTTAGGGGCACTTCAAACTCATGCAGCAGCGGAAGAAAAAGTACCGTATAACGTGTTGAAAACGAAACCGGTTGGAATTGAAAAGTCGGTAGATGAAGTTGGACATATTTCAAAAGTTGATGAAACTTTATCATTTCAAGAACGTTTAAAATTAGGAGATTTTTCACAGCGACCAGCATCTATTACGAAGAAAACTGCAGTAAAGCAAGTTAAAGAAAACTATTCAATGGCTGATTTAAACAAAATGAATGATCAAGAATTAGTTGAAACGTTAGGCAGTATTAAGTGGCACCAAATTACAGACTTATTCCAGTTTAATGAAGATGCAAAGGCTTTTTATAAAGATAAAGGAAAAATGCAAGTCATTATAGATGAATTAGCTCATAGAGGTAGTACATTTACGAAAGATGATTCAAAAGGAATTCAAACGTTTACTGAAGTGTTGCGTTCAGCTTTTTATCTTGCATTTTATAATAGTGAATTAAGCGACTTAAATGAAAGAAGCTTCCAGGATAAATGTTTACCTGCTTTAAAAGCAATCGCAAAAAATCCAAACTTTAAGCTTGGTACAGTTGAACAAGATACAGTCGTATCTGCATACGGTAAATTAATTAGTAATGCTTCAAGCGATGTTGAAACGGTTCAATACGCATCGAATATTTTAAAGCAATACAATGATAATTATACTACTTATGTAAATGATCGAATGAAGGGACAAGCAATATACGATATTATGCAAGGTATTGACTATGATATACAGTCGTACTTAACTGAGGCTCGTAAAGAAGCGAATGAAACGATGTGGTATGGAAAAGTAGATGGGTTTATTAATGAAATAAATCGTATTGCTCTTCTAAATGAAGTAACGCCAGAAAATAAATGGCTCGTTAATAATGGCATTTATTTTGCTAGCCGTTTAGGGAAGTTTCATAGCAATCCAAATAAAGGATTAGAGGTTGTTACACAAGCGATGCATATGTACCCGCGCTTAAGTGAACCGTATTTTGTTGCGGTAGAACAAATTACAACAAATTATAATGGTAAAGATTATAGCGGGAATACAGTAGATTTAGAGAAAATACGTAAAGAAGGAAAAGAGCAATACTTACCAAAAACGTATACATTCGATGATGGATCAATTGTGTTCAAAACAGGAGATAAAGTATCAGAAGAAAAAATTAAGAGACTATATTGGGCTGCGAAGGAAGTAAAGGCACAGTATCACCGTGTAATTGGAAATGACAAAGCGTTAGAGCCAGGAAATGCGGATGATGTATTAACGATCGTAATTTATAATAGTCCAGATGAATATCAGTTAAATAGACAATTGTATGGATATGAAACAAACAACGGTGGAATTTATATTGAAGAGACAGGTACATTCTTTACATATGAGCGTACACCAGAGCAAAGTATTTATAGTTTAGAAGAGTTATTCCGTCATGAATTTACTCATTACCTGCAAGGTAGATATGAAGTACCAGGTCTATTTGGAAGAGGAGATATGTATCAAAATGAAAGGTTAACTTGGTTCCAAGAAGGAAATGCAGAGTTTTTCGCAGGATCTACTCGTACGAATAACGTTGTACCAAGAAAGAGTATAATTAGCGGATTATCATCTGATCCTGCAAGCCGTTATACAGCAGAGCGTACACTATTTGCTAAATACGGTTCTTGGGATTTCTATAATTACTCGTTCGCATTGCAGTCTTACTTATATACGCATCAGTTTGAAACATTTGATAAAATTCAAGATTTGATTCGTGCGAATGACGTGAAAAATTATGATGCATATCGTGAAAATCTAAGTAAAGATCCTAAGTTAAATAAAGAGTATCAAGAGTATATGCAGCAGTTAATTGATAATCAAGATACATACACTGTACCAGAAGTAGCCGATGATTATTTAGCTGAACATGAAACGAAGTCATTAGCAGCGGTGAAGAAAGAAATTAGTGATACGTTGCCTATGAAAGATACAAAAATGACAAAACATAATTCTCAATTCTTTAATACATTTACATTAGAAGGTACGTATACAGGTAGTGTCACAAAAGGTGAATCAGAAGATTGGAAAGAAATGAGTAAAAGAGTAAATGAATCTTTAGAACAATTGGCGCAAAAAGAATGGAGTGGCTACAAAACTGTTACAGCATACTTCGTCAATTATCGTGTGAATAGCTCAAATGAATTTGAATATGATGTAGTCTTCCATGGAATCGCAAAAGATGATGGAGAAAATAAAGCTCCAACGGTTAATATAAATGGCCCTTATAGTGGTCTTGTAAAAGAGGGAATTCAATTTAAAAGTGATGGCTCAAACGATGAAGATGGAAAAATTGCTTCTTATTTATGGGAATTTGGAGATGGAAGCACAAGTGCAGAAGTGAATCCAGTACATGTATATGAAAGAGAAGGTTCTTATAAAGTATCGTTAAGAGTAAAAGATGATAAGGGAAAAGAGAGCAGAAGCGAAACAACTGTTACGATTAAAGATGGAAGTTTAACAGAATCAGAACCAAATAATCGTCCAGAGGAAGCAAATCGTATCGGGCTAAATAGTACTATAAAAGGTAGTCTTATTGGCGGGGACCACACTGATGTTTATACATTTAATGTAGCATCAGCGAAAGATATCGACATTTCTGTTTTAAATGAGTATGGAATTGGGATGACATGGGTACTTCACCATGAATCAGATATGCAAAATTATGCGGCTTACGGTCAAGCTAATGGGAATCATATAGAAGCAAAATTTAATGCAAAACCAGGTAAGTATTACTTGTATGTATATAAATATGATAATGGCGATGGAACATACAAATTGTCAGTAAAATAAGTGCTTTTCCAATGTATGTTTAACTTTACTTTTTGTGGAAAATAGTATATTATATAGATATATAATATATCGGTTATTTTCTAGGAGGAGCCTGTCACAATAGGTTTCTCCTGTTCTTTTTTAGAGGCCTGTCTTACAGGCTTTTATTTAAAAGGTAAATGACTGAAAATTAAGAACAATAATCTTTGAAAGAGGTGGGGCATACACATAACAAAAAAGGGGATTGTTTAAGAGAGGGGGATAAGAAATGGCTTTGTTTGGTTATCCACTTGAAACAATTTATTTATACGGATTTATTATTGCTACTATACTCACTGTTATTTATATCTTTTTTGGAGATATATTTGAATCGATATTTAGTTTTGGGGGCGGATCTGTATCCGTTGTTACTTTATTACTTAGTTTTTTCGCCATGTTATGTGGGCTTAGTTATATAGGAGAGTACTTATTCTCCTTTAATAGTATTACTATTTTCGGGGCTGCATTTGCTATATCTTTTATCGGTGTTTTCATCATGAAAATACTAATTTTAAAACCGATTGCAGAAGCAGAACAAAATACGATGCAACGTATGGATGAATTTATCGGTTGCAAAGGAGAAGTCATTACGACAATTCCTACAGAAGGATTTGGTGAAGTATTAATTTCATCCCAATTTGGAAGTAATGCAATCCCAGCTAAAACTGTTGGAAAAAAAGATATTTCGCAAGGAACAGAGGTTATTATCGAGGGAGTCCAAGATGGTGTTTTACTTGTACAAAACATCGCTTATT
This sequence comes from Bacillus sp. GC_Bacil_1, assembly GCF_026540675.1. Taxonomy (NCBI): domain Bacteria; kingdom Bacillati; phylum Bacillota; class Bacilli; order Caryophanales; family Bacillaceae; genus Bacillus; species Bacillus sp. GC_Bacil_1. Next base: position 76,176 of record NZ_JALNUG010000021.1, on the reverse strand, counting down.
CTTTAAAGAAACCAAAATTATAAGGGGGAATTTACATGACGATTCCATTAATTATCGGTGGAGTTTTACTCGCAATTTTAATTCTACTCATTTTAGTATTTATTACGAAGTATCGTACGGTTGGTCCGGATGAAGCGTTAATTGTTACAGGGAACTGGCTTGGTGGAGGAAAGAATGTAGTTACCACTGATGATGGAAAGAAGATTAAGATTATTCGCGGGGGCGGTACTTTCGTAGTTCCAATTATGCAAAGAGCAGAGCCTTTAAGCTTATTAAATTATAAATTAGAAGTTGGTACACGTGATACGTATACGAAACAAGGTGTACCGATCACAGTAAACGGTGTTTCTATTATTAAAGTGGGATCAACAATTGAAGAAGTTTCCACAGCAGCTGAACAATATTTAGGAAAAGAAACAGAAGAGTTAAAAATAGAAGCAAAAGAAGTTTTAGAAGGGCATCTCCGTGCTATCTTATCTTCTATGACAGTAGAAGATGCGTATAGTAATAGAGAGCAATTTGCTCAAAAGGTACATGAAGTAGCTTCTACAGATTTAAAGAAGATGGGACTTCGCATTGTTTCTTTCACAATTAAAGAAATAATGGATAAAAACGGATACTTAGATGCGCTTGGTCAGCCCCAAATTGCGACAGTTAAGCGTGATGCAACAATTGCGAACGCAGAGCGTGAAAAAGAAGCACGTATTGAAAAAGCACGTGCTGAAAAAGAGGCAAAAGAAGCAGAATATCAACGTGATGCACAAATCGCTGAAGCTGAAAAACATAAAGAATTAAAAGTACAGTCCTATAAGAGGGAACAAGAACAAGCACGTGCAGACGCTGATCTTTCTTACGAATTACAACAAGCGAAAGCACAACAAGGTGTTACAGAAGAGCAAATGCGCGTTAAAATCATTGAGCGTGAAAAGCAAATCGAGTTAGAAGAAAAAGAGATTGCGCGTCGTGAAAAGCAATACGATGCAGAAGTTAAGAAAAAAGCAGATGCAGATCGCTATGCTGTTGAGCAATCAGCAGAAGCAGAAAAAGTAAAACAAATTAAAAAGGCAGATGCGGATCAATATAAGATTGAAGCTGAAGCGAGAGCTCGTGCGGAAGAAGTACGTGTGGAAGGTTTAGCGAAGGCGGAAATTGAAAAAGCACAAGGTCAAGCGAAAGCGGAAGTACAAAAAGCGCAAGGTACAGCAGAGGCAGATGTTATTAGATTAAAAGGTTTAGCAGAAGCAGAAGCAAAACAAAAAATCGCAGAAGCATTTGAATTATATGGTCAAGCGGCAATTATGGATATGGTTCTTAAAATGCTTCCAAGTTATGCGAAGGAACTTGCAAGTCCGCTTAGTAATATTGATAAAATCACAGTTGTCGATACAGGCGGCGGTGGTAAAAATAGCGGGGCCGGAAAAGTTGCGGGTTATGCGACTGATTTAATGGCAACGATGCAAGAAACGTTAAAAGCTTCTTCTGGCATTGACTTAAAAGAGCTATTAGAAGGATTTGCAGGAAAAGGAGCGGTACAACAATTATCAAGCGATAAACCTATTGTATCTGTAGTAGAAGATGAGAAAAAAGAAGTAGAAAAAGATAAAGATAAAGAATAGTAAGGTGGAAAGAACCTCTAGTAAGTGAAATACTAGAGGTTCTCCTATGAATTATAATATTTCGAATAATATACATTTTTATACATTGTTTTAATTATTTAATTTATATAGAATGAAAAAGATATGTATCAATTCTTTAGATGTATAAAAAGATAGAGAGTCTCATTGATACATTTAAATCGTATTATTTTTATAGAAAGATTAAATGTTAATTAATTACATTTAAAACGGTATGGAGGGGTAGAAGTATGTTTCAAGGGAAATTAAGGAGTAGTAGTTTAAAAACAAAGTTACTTGTATCATTTATTATTATTTTAATTCTTCCAAGTATTGTAATTGGTTGGACGTCTTATCAACAGGCGAAGACGAATTTTAATGAAACAATTTTAAACTCGGCGAAAGATAATATAAAAATTTTGGATAATGTAATTAATAAGGAATTGGATAGTAAAAAAATAGATGCAACTTATTTTACGAAATTATTTACACAATCAAGTTACCAAGCAGATCAAATTCAAAACATACAAAATAAACTAGAAGAATACAATAAACTGCATCCAGAAATGGAAGCAATCTATACAGGATCTAGTAATGGACAGTTCATTCAATCACCAGCTATTCAGATGCCAGATGGATATAATCCTACAGAAAGAGATTGGTATAAAGAGGCAGTGAAGAAAAGCGGAGAAGTAATTGTAACTGCTCCATATAAGTCAAAAACGACAGGAAATATTGTTATTACACTAGCAAAACAAAACGAGGATAAAAGTGGAGTTCTTGGGATTGACTTAATCATTAATGATATCGTTACTACTTCTAAGATGGTTAATATTGGTAAGGAAGGATATGTAGCGATATTTGATCAAGATAAAAATGTAGTAGCGCACCCGAAAATGAAGCCAGGAGAGAAATTAGAAGAGAAACTTAGTAAAGAATTGTATAAACAGGAAGCTGGGGATTTTCATTATTCATTAGATGGTGAAGATCGCAATATCACTTTTAAAACGAATAAGAAAACTGGATGGAAAATAGCAGGAATTATGCCTTCCAAAGAAATTATCGAAGCGGCTGAACCTATTTTCTATAAAACAATAACTGTTCTTGGAATTTCACTAATAATCGGTGGGATTGTAATTTACTTCATAATTGCGTCTATTATTAAACCGTTAAAACAACTTGTCATATCATCGAAGAAGATTAGTGAAGGTGATTTAACAGAATCAATTACAGTTCATTCTAAAGATGAAATTGGACAGCTAGGAGAAAGTTTTAACGAGATGGCTGCATCGTTACAAAGTGTCATTTCCAATATAAACACTTCAGCAAGTCATGTAGCGGCATCTTCAGAAGAATTAACAGCTAGTATGAAGCAGACAAGCGAAGCAACGGAACAAATTACACAGGCTATAGAGCAAGTATCAAGTGGTGCAGAAATACAAACGAAAGAAGTTGAAGAAGGAGCAACATTGTTAGAAGAAGTTACAGAAGGAATTCAGCGTGTTGCAGATAGTTCTTCATTAGTATCTACAGCCTCTATGTATACGAAGAAAAAAGCTGAAAATGGTGGGAAGTTAGTTGAACAAACTGTGAATCAAATGCAATTAATTCATGAGTCTGTTTCACAGTCAGACAAAATCATTGGTTTGTTAGACGATAAGTCGAAACAAATTGGAGCAATCCTTGAAGTAATTCAACATATTGCAGAACAGACAAATTTATTAGCGTTAAATGCGGCAATTGAGGCTGCGAGAGCTGGAGAGCAAGGTAGAGGATTTGCAATTGTAGCAGATGAAGTGCGAAAGCTAGCGGAACAATCAGGACAGTCTTCTACGGAAATTGGGAAACTAGTGAAAGAGATTCAATTTGATATAAAAGAAACAGTAAGCTCTATGAATCAAGTTGGAGCAGAAGTACAATCAGGACTTGTAGTTGCAAATGAAACGAAGCAAAGCTTTGTCGAAATATTGAAGTCTACAAATGATACAGTTGTACAAATTGATAGCATGGTAGATGTAGCAAAACAAATGACGGTAGATGCAAAACAAGTAAGTGCATCTATTAATGAAATTGCAGCTACGATTGAAGAAAATGCCGCAAGTGTTCAAAATATTGCTGGTTCCTCTGAGGAACAATTAGCTTCAGTAGATGAAATAAATGCAGCAGCAGTCCATTTATCACAAATGGCAGAAGAATTACAAGAGATGATTGGTAAGTTTAAAATATAATAATAAACTGTTAAGAAACGAAGTAGTACTTATGCTTCGTTTCTTTTTTTATGAAGATAAAAAAGAAAGAAATATATAGTAACCGTGTTATGATAATAAAAAACTGTATTTTCTTTAAATTCTATCTTTAATCATGTTAGGGGAATGGTTTTGAAATTTAAAAAATTAAAACTCCAACCGAGAATTACATTAACTATTAGTACACTTATTTTAGTTGTACTTATGCTAACGAGTTATTTATTTTATTACATATTATCTGAAACGGTAGAAGAGCAAATTGGTAAACGGGCTTTGCATGTTGCGAAAACAGTTGCCGCGATACCAGAAATTCAGGAAGCTTTTCAAAAAGAAAATCCAGCTTCTATTATTCAGCCAATCGCAGAAAAAATTCGAATTGATACAGAGGCTGACTTTATTGTAGTTGGAAACAAAGCGGGGATTCGTTATGCACATCCTGAGCGAGATAAAATAGGAGAAAAAATGGTTGGCGGAGATAATAAAGGCGTTTTATTAGAAGGGAAATCTTATGTTTCTAAAGCTAATGGATCATTAGGCCCTTCGTTGCGTGGGAAAGTCCCAGTCCGTAACCAGGAAAATGAAATTATTGGTGTGGTGTCTGTTGGGTTTTCAATGGCTGATATTCATGGAGCAGTAGAAGTGTATGGAAAGCGGGTATTCTGGATTACAATAATAGGTCTTTTAATTGGGATAATTGGCTCTATATATTTAGCGGCAAGTATAAAAAGAATGATGTTCGGGATGGAACCAGAAGAAATTTCATCTTTATATGAAGAGCATAGTACAGTGATTCAATCTGTACGTGAAGGGATTATTGTAATCGATAAAAATGGCATGATTAGTTTAGTCAATCAAGCAGCTTATGATATTCTTTCGCTAGATAAGCAACAAAATATTATTGGGGAATTTATTTTAAATGTAATTCCTAATTCAACGATACTAGATGTACTTCAAACTGGTGAAGAACAGTTTGATCGTCAATTAAATATAAAAGGACAGGCTGTTATTGCGAACCGTCTACCTATTAAAGTAAAGAATAAAGTAACTGGCGTTGTATCGAGCTTACGTTTGAAATCTGAAATGGATCAGTTAACAGCAGAATTATCTCAGACGAAGCAATATACAGAGGCATTACGAGCGCAAACGCACGAATATAACAATTTATTGTATACGCTTTCAGGTCTTATCCAATTAGAATCATACGAAGATGCTTTAGAGCTTATTCATAAGGAAACAGCGGTATATCAAGATTTTGTTCAATTTATTATGAAGCGGATTCAAAATCCATGGCTAGGTGGAATTTTAATTGGATTTTATAATAGAGCACGAGAGTTGAAGATTGATTTTATGCTAGATAGAGAAAGTGGTTTAGACAAATTAAGTCCACATATTGAGAGTAATTATGTCGTTTCTATTTTAGGAAATTTAATTACGAATGCATTTGAAGCAATTGAAAAAAATGAAGAGAATGATAAGAAAGTAAGGATGTTTGTAACTGATATTGGAGAAGAAATATTAATTGAAGTGGAAGATTCAGGGCAAGGGATTCATGATGAAATAATTACTAGCATATTCTATAAAGGCTTTTCGACGAAAGAAGGAGGAGAGCGAGGGTATGGATTAGCAAAAGTGAAAGAGTTAGTAGAAGATTTAAATGGAAGTATTGCAATTGAAAAAGGGGATTTAGGTGGTGCGTTATTTATTATTGCACTACCGAAAGAGAGAGGCGAATAGTAATGGGTGAGGAGATTGAAGTATTAATTGTAGAAGATGATATTCGGATTGCTGACATTCATCGTCGTTTTACTGAAAAAATTGAGGGATTTAAAGTAATTGGAACGGCAACGACTGGAGAACAAGCGAAAGAATGGCTAGAGCTTGTGAAGCCACAGCTCGTGTTATTAGATGTGTACTTACCTGATATGCAAGGAACGGAACTTGTCACATATATTAGGAATCATTTGCACGATACAGATATTATTATGATTACAGCGGCATCAGAAACAGATGTAGTGAGGCACGCCCTACGGGGCGGAGTAACAGATTATATCGTAAAGCCACTAATGTTTGATCGATTTAAAGCAAGTCTAGAAGGCTATCAAAAAAAGATTATACAGTTAAAGAAGAACAATCAATTATCTACGGAACAAATTGAATATTTATGGTCTCAAAGAGGCGTGAAGGGAGATCAAATAGAATATGCCCCGAAAGGGATAGATCCTTATACTTTAGCGAAAGTAAAAAAGCATATGTTAACAGTTAATGAAGAAGGGATTACAGCAGAAATGTTAAGCTCAATGATTGGAGTAAGCCGATCAACGGCAAGGCGCTATTTAGAGTATTTGATATCTGGGAAGAAAGTCCACGCAGAGCTAATATATGGAAGTGTTGGGAGACCGGAGAGACGGTATTTTTTTGCTTCTTCATAATAAAAAACAGTAGAGGATTTTATTTCTTCTACTGTTTTTTTGCATCTTATATTGGAATAATCCCAATTACAATTCCGGTAATTAACATAACCATTGTCGTTCCAACGGCCCACAATAAAGTGAAGCGTTGATGTTCACCGAAATCAACTTTGGCCATTCCGACCAATAAATAAGTGGAAGCGACAAGAGGACTTAATAAGTGAACGGGTTGCCCAAGTAAGGAAGCGCGTCCCATTTCAGCTGCACTAATTCCGTAAGTAGCAGCAGCTTTCGTCAAAATAGGTAATACCCCGAAGTAAAATGCATCATTAGACATGAAAAATGTGAATGGCATACTGAGAAGTGCTGTAATAATTGGTAGTTGTGGTCCAAGTGCATCTGGTATAAGAGTTACTACACTGTTAGCCATTACATCTACCATTTTTGTTCCAGATAAAATACCAGTGAAAATACCGGCAGCAAATACGAGAGAAACAACTGCTAATACATTCCCTGCATGAGAAGCAATACGTTCTTTCTGTTGCTCTAAGTTTGGATAGTTAATCATAACAGCAATAGCAAAAGCGACTGTAAATAAAACAGGTAACGGCATAACTTCTAGTATGAGACAAACAAGTAATGCAGCGGTTAATAAAAAGTTAATCCATAGAAGTTTAGGGCGTTTATGCGCTGCAGCTTCAACAGTTGCAGCTTGCTCATCCATTGTTTGCATTTGTTTTAAATACTGTACATCCATAATTCCTAAACGTTTTCTTTCTTTTTTTCCAAGATAGTAGGCAACGAAAACAACCCAAATTGCACCAGCAATCATTCCTGGAATAAGAGGTGTAAATAATTCGGAAGCCTCAAGTCCAAGTGCGCTCATAACACGAGCTGTGGGTCCACCCCAAGGTGTAAGATTTGTTACCCCCGCCCCTAACATAACAACTCCAGCTAATATGAGGGGGTTCATTCCAAGGCGCTTATATAGTGGATACATTGCGGAAACTGTAATCATGTATGTTGTTGTACCATCACCATCTAGAGAAACGATAATAGTCAATATAGCCGTTCCGACAACGATTTTTAAAGGATCTCCTTTTACAAATTTTAAAATCTTACTAATGACAGGATCAAATAAACCGCTATCAATCATAATCCCAAAATATAAAATAGCGAACATAAGCATAATACCAGTAGGTGCTAATTTTTGAATCCCCTCTAACATCATAGGCCCCATATTGGCATAGAATCCGCCAATTACTGCAAAAACACTCGGAATTAATATTAAGGCTACTAGTGCTGACATACGTTTCGTCATAATTAAAAACATAAAGACAAATACCATCGCAAATCCAAGTAGTGCTAACATGTAATTTCCCCCTCAAAAGAATGATTGCGCTTTCAAAATAGAATAAAAATTCAGAAAAAGGTTTTTTATTTATAATAAAAGCAGCTATTCAAATGGTAAATAATTTGAAAAATAACATCATTAGAAGCATAATTTTTATTTTGTTCATTTTGTTCACGGTAGTTAATTTGAATTTTTAAAAAGTAAGCCACTCCTCGTAAGAATGGTAGAATAAGATGAAAATAGTGAAGTGTGAAATAGGGAGTAGATGTTATATGAAAACGAGAATAGAAGAGATTTATAGCTCTTATGAAGGAAAAGTAGAGGAGATTTTTATTAATGAATCTTCTTACGTATATGAATGGGAAAAATTACTGATGATCCGAAAAAATGACGGTGAGCTAAAAAAAATTGCAGTCGGGATTAGTGGAAATATAAGATTGGTAAATGTAGAAGTTGGACAGGAAATTAGTGCGGATACATTATTAGTTAAATTAGAAGATGATTTATTAATTACAGGTTGTGAGTGATGAGAGATGTGTAGAAATAACTACACATCTTTTTTTGTTTCCTATATTACAAAAAGCACATTGTTTTTTCACAAATCTCACACAACCTTTTGGTATTCTTTTCGTGGAGTATACGGTTTCTAGGGAGGAATATTGATGAAAGTAAAATATGTCGTACTTGCTATATGTTTATGTTTCGTATTTACAGTAGTCGGGTGTGGGAAAAAGGAAACAGCAGCTGTTGCCATTGATGAGAAACATGATAAATGTGATATTTGCCAAATTGGGGTAACAGATAATCAATTTGCAACAGAAATTATTTTAGAAAATGGAAAAGCGTTAAAGTTTGATGATATCGGTTGTATGTATAAATGGATGGAGATCAACTCAGATGAAAAGACGAAAGAGAAATTTGTCCGAGATTATGATTCGAAAGATTGGATTTTGTTAGAAGACGCTACTTACGTATATGATAAAACAATAACGACACCGATGGCTTATAATGTCATTTCATTTAAAAATAAAAAAGATGCAGAGAGCTTTGTATCTAACTATAAGGGGAAAGTTCTTTCGTATAAAGAGCTAGCAGAGCATAAATGGGAAATGAATAAAGAGATGATGGGGAAACCGAAAGCAGGAAATCATGGTGGACATCATTAATAGAAAAAGACAACTATGTAGTTGTCTTTTTCTATTATTACTCAGGTGCAAATATAGAAAAGGTGTAAAATTTTTAGCAGAACGGTTACAATGGAATATAGTAACCTAAAGCAATCATTTATGTACTTTTTAGAAATGTATACAAATGCGGTAAAAACGTGCTAAACTAATTGCTTCATAATGTTAATGATGGGGCCATCAGGCGTATCATTTCAATAGGTTGAGAAACATAGTATAAGCTTAAGATAATCCGATTAAAGAAGGAATCTAAAGGGCTTATGGATAAATGTACTCAAGAAGAGTTATTGTATGTGATGGAGGAATGGTTAAGAAAACATTATCTTTCATAGGAGCTGTAGTTGTGAGAAAACAAAAAATTTTATTATGTATTTTATTAGGACTTTTAATGACGGTAGTGGCTTGCGATAAGCAAGAAGAACCAGAATCGAAACCGGTTCATGTGAAAAATGAAAAGAAAAAAGAGAAGCATAAAGAACAGGAAGAATCTAAAGAAGAGAAAAGTATAAATTTAATGGACAAACAGTTGTTACTTTCAGCTACTCTTGGAGACACAGAGACAGCTATGAAGTTGATTCAGGATGGAGCGAATATAAACGTAGAAGGTGACAACGGAGAAACGCCTGTCCTTGCAGCGACGTACCAAAATCATGTAGAGACAGTTAAAGCATTAATTGGTGCAGGTGCTAATATTGAAATTAAAGATGAGAAAAAAAGTAATCCACTTCTTTATGCAAGTAGAGAAGGATATACGGATATTGTAAAAGTATTAATTAATGCAGGAGTTAATACGAAAGAAACGACTAGGTCAGGTGGGACAGCACTTATTTCTGCATCTGAACGTGGCCATGTAGAGGTTGTTAAAGAATTATTAGAGCATACAGATATTGATGTGAATTATAAAAATGAACGTGGTGGAACAGCGCTATTAGAAGCAATTGTATTAGGAAATGGTAGTGAAAACCATAAGAAAGTAATTCAATTGCTTATTGATCACGGTGCAGATGTAAACATGGCTAACAAGGAACATCTGACGCCACTGCAATACGCTGAAAAAAGAGGTTTTAAAGATATTGTAAATATGTTGAGGGTAGCTGGAGCGAATGAAGTAGTACAGCCACAACAACCAGTAGAGTAAAAAACGAAAAATAATCCCATTTAGATAGACAGAATGAAGAAATCAGTTAGTATGATGGATTCAGTAATGTGTATTTGAATGGGATTTTTATTTTGAACATGAAAAATAGATTATGAATGGATGGTATATGGAGTAAATAAGGAGGCAACCTTATTTGGCAATTGTAAAAAATGAAAAAGTAGTTTCTGTTTGTTGCAGTGCCAGAAGTACGCCCGTAGCTGCTGAGGCAAGTGTGGAAACTTTAGCGGAGTTTCAAGGGAACGGATATGGTACTGATGTTGTTACAGCCTGGGCCATATCAATACAAGAGAAAAGGCGCATTCCACTTTATAGTACCGCTTGGGATAACTTTAGTTTGCAAGCAGTGGCAAGCAAACTAAAAATCATTAACTATGGAATGAATTTACATATTGATTGAATTTTAAGTATTGTTTCGTTCTATTTATTTATATTTTAATATCTAGATTAATGTAAAAAATGATGTGGTGAATATTAACATTCGATTAACACCTAATTAACAATCTATCAAAACTGACTTAATAAATGCGTAATATAGTAAAGGTAACAAAATAACTAGGGTAGAGAATATTTGAGAACACCCACTTACATATAATGTGCCACTTTCTTAGGTGTGCTCTATTCCCTAGAGTTCAAATAAGGAGAAAGGCGTTCTATGTAAGTAGGTGTTTTTAGTTTGGATAAAAATAGAACAGTTAGGTGGAATGAATGTTTAAAGAACCTTATATTGCGATGATAAAGGATTGGAAAGGATACAAAGCATACAAAAAATTGCCGAAAACAGTTTTTCTTATGACTGGTTCAATGCTGGAATTACCAGAGCGTGTATATGAATTGCAGAAACATGGACATGATGTATTTCTTCATTGTGATTTTATACAAGGTTTAAATACGAATACAGAGGAAGCGCTTTTGTATATTCAAGATGTTATCGGAGCACAAGGTATTATTTCAACAAAGGGTTCGACAATTCGAAATGCTAATAAAATTGGATTGAAAACAATTCAACGTATTTTTATTGTAGATACTTTATCTCTTACTAAATCAATTGAAAATTGTAAAACGACTAAACCAAATGCAGTAGAGATTATGCCGGGGATTATGCCTTCTATAATTAAACAGCTAGTAGAGGAAATAGAGTTTCCTATTATTGCAGGCGGGTTGATTCAAACGCGAGAAGATGCGGAAATTGCAATTCGTGCAGGAGCAAGTGCGATTTCAACAAGTCATTATGAAGTATGGATACATGAAGAAAAAAGGAGTGCAACTTTGTGATTGAATTGAAAAATGTTTCAAAGGTATATAAAAATGCAGAAGAGACAGCGGTTAAAGGCGTATCGGTTCATATTAAGAAGGGCGAATTTTTTGTTTTAGTTGGGCCTTCGGGATGCGGGAAAAGCACATTATTACGAATGATCGCTGGCTTAGAAGAGATTTCTTTGGGAGATTTAATTATTAATGAACGTGTTGCAAATGATCTAGAGCCGAAAGACCGTAATCTATCAATGGTATTTCAAAATTATGCATTATATCCACACTTATCTGTAGAAGAAAATATTTTATTTGGACTTAAGGTAAGAAAAGTACAAAAAGAAGAGCGACAAAAGCGACTAATGGAAGCTATTGAAATGGTAGGACTGAAAGAGTATGTGAAAATGAAACCAGGTCAATTATCAGGCGGACAAAGACAGCGTGTTGCGCTTGCTAGGGCGATCGTGAGTCAAGCACCAATCTGTTTAATGGATGAACCACTTTCGAATTTAGATGCGAAATTACGTGCGCAAATGAGAATTGAAATTAGAGAAATTCAGCAGCGATTAGGAATTACGATGATTTACGTTACCCACGATCAAATAGAAGCGATGACTATGGGAGATCGTATCATGGTTTTAAATAAAGGAAGTATACAGCAAGTTGGAACACCACTTGACATATATAACGAACCAGCAAACGAATTTGTTGCAAGCTTTATAGGTTCTCCTTCTATGAATATAAATGATGGAGAAGTGGATAAAGAAAAAGGTGTATTACATATAGGGAAATTGCAAATTCCATTATCTATTAGACAGTTAAAGCAATTACCAGAAGGAACAATTCGCATAGGCATGCGCCCTGAGCATATTGCACTGTCTGAGGAGGGACAAGAAGTGACGTTGCAATCTGTAGAAGTATTAGGGAATGAATCTATATTGAACTTTGCGGTAAATGGAACAACTTGGAGTGCGAAAGTTATCGGACAGTTACTCCTGAACAAAGGTGACAAAGTAAAATTATTATTCTCGCAAGAAAAGTTATGCTTCTTTAACGAAAACACGAATGAACGCTTAAAAGTGGTAGCTGAAGAAGAGTTGAAAGTGGTGGCGAAATAATGATCGAAGTAAGTAAGTTACCAGTTCAAACAAAGGTGTCAAAAAAGAAAAAATTATGGGAGAGAACGAAAGATTTAAGAATAGGATTATTGTTTTTGGCGCCATCTATTTTGCTATTTTCGATTTTTCTGTTCTATCCATTGTTTAGGACGATTTATTATAGTTTTTATTTAACCGATATACATGGAGAAGCTAATCTCTTCGTTGGCTTAGAAAATTATCAATATTTATTCTCTGATCCAGCCTTCTACAAAAGTATAAAATCAACTTTATTATTTGTTTTATATACAGTTCCTACGAGTATTATATTTGCTTTGTTTCTTGCATTGATTGCAAATGGAAAGGTAAGAGGTATTGGGTTATTCCGAGTTCTGTTTTCTTCGACGATGGGAATATCAGTAGCTGCTAGTGCAGTGATTTGGCTATTTTTATTTCATCCAAGTGTAGGATTATTTAATAATATATTAGCCTCTATGAACCTTCCTGCAATCGCATGGTTAACGAGTCCGGACTGGGCACTATTCTCTGTATCAGTTACAACAGTTTGGGTGAATACAGGTTTTGCATTTTTAGTTATATTAGGTGGTTTACAAAATATTGATACGTCTTTATATGAGAGTGCATCTATAGATGGTGCTAGTTATTTATATAAGCTTCGCCGTGTTACATTACCGATGCTATCGCCAACTTTATTCTTTATTGTAACAGTAACATTAATTAGTGCGTTCCAAAGCTTTGGACAAATTGATATTTTAACGCACGGTGGACCAAATGATGCAACGAATTTAATTGTGTACTCGATTTACAAAGAGGCGTTTGTGAATCATCAATTTGGAACAGCAAGTGCACAAGCGATGGTATTATTTGTTTTCATTTTCATTGCTACATTACTTCAATTTAAGTTTGCTGAGAGAAAGGTGCATTATAAATGATTGTTAAACAGTGGAAGCAAAATTTCCTATTATACATGCTGCTCATAATTAGTGCAGTAATGGTATTTTTTCCTGTACTGTATGCGTTTTTAATAAGCTTTATGACACCAGACGATATTCAAATGAGAAGGTTATTTCCAACTCAATTTACTTTTGATAATTTCATTAATATTTTTCAAAAAGTACCACTTTTTACATACTTATATAACAGTTTAATTGTATCGACAGTCGTTATGATTGGACAACTTATCGTATCAAGCTTAGCGGCGTATGCTTTTGTTTTTCTTCAATTTAAAGGGAGAAACTTAATTTTCTTCCTGTTTATTTCAACGATGCTTATTCCGTGGGAAGCAACGATGGTACCTAACTTTTTAACGATTCAAAACTTTGGCTGGATCAATAGTTTCGCTGGGATGACAGTGCCGTTTTTTGCAACAGCTTTCGGTATTTTCTTGTTACGCCAACATTTTATGACACTCCCGAATGAACTGAAAGAAGCTGCTTTTATTGAAGGGATTGGAAATATAAGATTTTTATTCAGCGTTGTAATACCGTATTGTAAAACGAGTTTTATTACGCTTGGAGTATATAGCTTTTTAACAACATGGAATATGTATTTATGGCCACTTTTAGTGACCACTGATGAAAAAGTAAGAACAGTGCAAATCGGTGTAAAGCAGCTTCAGTCTCAAGAAGTTGCAACTGATTGGGGAAGCGTAATGGCCGGTGTTACGGTTATCGTTATTCCAACATTGATTTTACTATTTTTAGGACAAAAGCAATTACAACAAGGATTAACAAAAGGTGCAATTAAATAACTAAGAGAAGGTGAGCTTAAAATGAGTTTAGTAAAAAAAGGTGCTGCCCTATTAATGGCAGCAACAATGGCATTATCTAGTGCCGCTTGTTCAAATAGTAAAACAGAGGGAAAACCTGAAGCGCAGGCAAAAGTAGCACCAGTTGAAAAAAATGGTGATAAAACTGTAATTCGCTTCTGGCATGCGATGGGTGGAAAAACACAAGGGGTACTAGATGGTCTTGTTGCAGACTATAATAAGTCACAAAATAAATACGAGATAAAGGCAGAGTTCCAAGGAACATATGAAGAGTCTTTAACAAAATTTAGAACGATGTCTGCAACGAAAGAAGCACCAGCTCTTGTTCAATCGAGTGAAATTACAACGAAATATATGATTGATAGCAAAAAAATCACACCAATTGATAGCTGGATAAAAAAAGATAAGTACGATACGTCAAAATTAGAAAAAGCAATTACAAATTATTATTCAGTTGATGGAAAAATGTATTCTATGCCATTTAATTCATCTACACCAGTATTAATTTATAATAAAGATGCTTTTGCAAAGGCGGGCTTAGATCCAGAGAAAGCTCCGAAAACATATGCGGAATTACAAGAAGCAGCGAAAAAGTTAACGATTAAAGAAGGCGGAAATGTAAAACAATATGGATTCTCCATGCTTAACTACGGTTGGTTCTTTGAAGAATTGTTAGCGACACAAGGTGCTTTATATGTAGATAACGAAAACGGCCGTAAAGATGCTGCAAAGAAGGCGGTATTTAACGGTAAAGAAGGACAGAAAGTATTTGGAATGTTAGATGATTTAAATAAAGCTGGCGCACTTGGAAAGTATGGAGCAAGTTGGGATGATATTCGTGCCGCGTTCCAGTCTGGACAAGTTGCTATGTATTTAGATTCTTCAGCAGGTGTTCGTGATTTAATTGATGCATCTAAGTTTAATGTAGGTGTTTCATATATTCCGTATCCAGAGGATTCGAAACAAAATGGTGTTGTTATTGGTGGAGCATCATTATGGATGACGAATATGGTTTCAGAAGAAACGCAACAAGGTGCTTGGGACTTTATGAAATATTTAACGAAGCCAGACGTACAAGCAAAATGGCATACTGCAACAGGTTATTTCTCAATTAATCCAGATGCATATAATGAGCCATTAGTAAAAGAGCAATATGAAAAATATCCGCAGTTGAAAGTAACAGTAGATCAACTGCAAGCGACGAAGCAAACTCCGGCAACACAAGGTGCTTTAATTAGTGTATTCCCAGAATCAAGAGATGCAGTTGTAAAAGCATTAGAAGCAATGTATGACGGGAAGAATAGTAAAGAAGCGTTAGATGAAGCTGCCAAAGCAACAGATAGAGCAATTAGCATTTCAGCTCGTACGAGTCAAAAATAAGAGAAAGCCGTATCCTTAAAAGGGATACGGCTTTCTCTATAGGGAGATAAGGGATCAAAGAAATGATGAAGTCTTATCTCTTTTATATGAGTAAAGGGTCTAGAGTGAATGTTGTCCTTTTCATTATTTATTTAACTCCATTGCGACTTGTTTACCATTTACGAAAACCTCTACTACCGCTACTACAACTTCCATTACTTTTTTCATCTCTCATCTCTCCTTATTTTTTGTTTCATTTCTTACTCTCAGTATAAGGAAATACAGTAATTACAACTATCGAATTGGATGACAAGAGACTTACATTGTTGTAAGGATAATAGTTTAGTTTGTAATAAAGTGAAACTGTAATCAGTGGGGGGCTTACTGCCCGTTAATGCGGGATTTCAATTCTGAACTTTCTGTCGTTTTGAACTATAATTAGAAAGAGGGGGGATAATATGAAAAGAATTCTTGTTATTAGTGATATTCATGGAGAGATAGAAAAGTTCGAACAGTTATTGGAAGAAGCTCAATATGATGCGAAACAGGATCAATTAATCTTACTGGGAGATTATGTAGATCGTGGTCCAAATGCGCGTGCTGTAATTGAAAAGGTAAGAGAATTGAAAGAAGAGGGAGCACTCATTTTAAAAGGAAATCATGAAGATATGATGATTAAGGCGTTAACGACAAATGAGGAACGTTCATGGAACCATTGGGTAAAAAGAAATGGTGGAGATAAGACATTATATAGCTATGGATTTGTAGAAGAGGATATTGCGGTTAATGAGAAAGACTTCCAAAAACCGATGTTACAATCTCGTGTATTAGAGGAACATATAAAGTTTATTCAAGAATTAGATCATTACATTGAAACAGAAGAGTATATATTTGTACATGCTGGGGTTGAACCGATGAAACGAGTTTCTGAATCTGAACCATATACGTTAATGTGGATCCGTAATGAATTTCATAATGGATATAGTGGTGAAAAGGTTGTTGTATTTGGGCATACGGAAACAAAAACGCTTCATGGTAGTGAGGATTGCGGAGTGTATTTTGGGAGTAATCGTATTATTGGAATTGATGGCGGGGCTGTGTATGGTGGTCAGCTAAATTGTTTGGAGTTGCCGAGTAAAAAGGTATATGTAATAAAAAATTGAAAGAGATAAGAGGAATCTTATTTCTTTCAATTTTTTATTAAGCTAAATTTAAGACAAAGTTTTTATAATAAAACTTCAAAATTTTAGAAGGAAATAGTTAAAAATGAAAATACGTAATGTAACTACATTCTTTTGTTATGAAGAGAAGAAATGTAATAATAAATAGAATTGAACTATTTGATGGAAGGTGAGAGCATGCGATTACTTGTAGTAGAAGATAATGCCTCGTTATTAGAGTCTATCGTACAAATTTTGCGTGATGAATTTGAAGTAGATACGGCAATAAATGGAGAAGATGGATTGTTTTTAGCGCTTCAAAATATATATGATGCAATTTTGCTGGATGTGATGATGCCAGGGATGGACGGATTTGAAGTAATTCAAAAAATACGTGATGAAAAGATTGAAACACCAGTCCTGTTTTTGACAGCGAGAGATTCTTTAGAAGATCGGGTGAAGGGATTGGATTTTGGTGGAGATGACTATATAGTTAAGCCATTCCAGGCCCCTGAATTAAAAGCGAGAATTCGCGCTTTACTACGCAGAAGTGGTAGTTTAACAACCCAGCAAACGATTCGTTATAAAGGGATTGAATTGTTCGGAAAAGATAAAGACGTTCAAGTAGATGGACAAAGTATTAAGTTGACATTGAAACAATATGAGCTACTAGAGTATCTCATTCAAAATAGCGGGAAGATTTTAATGCGTGAACAAATTTTTGATCGTGTTTGGGGATTTGATTCAGATACGACAGTAGCCATTGTGGAAGTGTATGTGCATCATTTGCGTAAAAAATTAGAACCATTCGGTTATCAGAAAGATATTCAAACCGTTCGAGGTATTGGATATATATTAAAAGAACAATGAAAAAGGGAAGTATGTTTCAAAAGACACGCATTCGTTTGACTATAGTGAATTCATTAGTATTTATCCTATTAATAGGTATATTAGGTAGTATTATTTATTCATACACATATAAGCGTATTTATAATGAAGTGGATCAATCTATAAAAATGATGGCTCAGTATAGAGAAAAATTAGATGTTAAAATACCACCAAGAAAACGTATGGAGAATATCCAAATTGGAGATCCGCGAGTAACTAGAATAACTTGGAATGGGAAAATAGTGAAAATAGAGGGCGATAACCGTAAATTCCGTTCTATTTTTGAAGAGAATTTGGAAAAGTTTTCTCCGGAAAAAATAGGGGAGTTACAAGATATCAAAGTACAAGGACGATATTTTAGAGCATTTTCGCTTCAAAAAGATGGAGAAATAGTTCAAATCGTGCGAGATATAACAGCGGAAGAAGGAATGTTAAATACTTTATTTTTAATTCTTATTATAGGTTGTAGCATAGGAAGTTTATGTGCAATAGGAATCGGCTTTTTCTTAGCTGGTAGGGCACTCGTACCTATTCAAAATTCATGGGAGAAACAGCAGCAATTCGTTTCTGATGCATCACATGAACTCAGGACACCACTTGCAGTTATTCAATCAAAAACGGATGTTTTATTCCAGTCACCATCCGCTACGATAGAAGAAAAAGCGATGGATATTTCTACAATTTCAAAAGAATGTAGGCGGTTATCGAAACTCGTTAGTAATTTATTATTGTTAGCACGTTCTGATTCTAATCAAATTGAGATGGATAAGAAAACATTTGAACTTGATAAATTGTTAGAAGAAATAGTAGCTCCATATAAGGAGATTGCTTCTTATCAAGAAAAAGAAATGATGCTAAAAGTAGAACGTGGTGTATCTTTTATGGGGGATAGAGAGCGGATTCATCAAATGATGGTCATACTGTTAGATAATGCGATGAAGTATACAAACGAAGGTGGGCATATTCAAATCGATTGCACGCAAACGAGTAGTTCAATTCGTATACATGTGAAAGATGACGGGATAGGAGTGAAAGAAGAAGATATTCCGAAATTATTTGATCGTTTTTATCAAGGGGATAAAGCAAGAAGTACGTCAGAAGGAGCTGGATTAGGTCTTTCAATCGCAAATTGGATTGTAGAAAAGCATTATGGAAAAATATCAGTAGAGAGCAAATGGGGAGATGGAACTTGCTTTGAAGTGATTTTCCCTAAAAATCAAAAAATATAAGTAAGAAGACGATCTTGTTTTTACAAGGTCGTCTTTTTTAAGGGAAAGTTAAGAAACTATTTATAACATGTATGATATACAGAAAGTTCGCCGTATGAAGAAGCGATTATAAAAAGGTATTTGAGCAGATTATATCGATCATAACGTTATTTCGATTATGTATAGGGAATGATGTAAAAGAAAGTGGAAGAGGGAGGAATTAATTTTGAAAAAGAAAATGATGACGGTATTCACTATTGGAGTAATGAGTTTAAGTATATTAGGGGGTGCCTCTCCTTCTGAAACACAAAAAGGAAAGACAGATTACACACAGCGCAGTAAAGAACAATTGAACAATGGTAAGATACATGCAGTGCATACAGAAGAAAAAGCAGAGAAACTAGGTATTGAAACGGAAGGAAAAGAACAAATTACACTAGAAAAAGAAATTCATGAAACAGAAGTAGGAAGGGAAGCAGAGCAGTTAGGCATATCGATTGAAGGAAAAGATGTTGGGACGCTGTCAGAAGAAATCTATGAAACAAAAGTAAAGCAAGAAGCATTAAAGCTAGGTATATCTATAGAGAATACATCAATTGTAGATTTAATTACTCAAATTAATGCGATTAAAATTAAAGATGAAGCAGATAAATTAGGTATTTCGACAGATGGAAAAGAAATCGAAGACATCGCGGAAGAAATCTACGGAAAGAAAGTAAGAGAAGAAGCAGGAAAGTTAGACATTTCTCAAAAAGGAAAAGAAATTGAAGAGTTAGCACAAGAAGTGTACGAACAAAAAGTACAGGAAGAAGCAAAAAAATATCATATTGATTTGTATGGTAAAGATATATATCAAATATTAAGAGAAATTAATGAACAAATGGTGCTACAAATGGCAGATGAGCTTAATATGGATAAAATGAATATGAATATTCAAGAGTTAGCGGAAAAGATAAAAAAAGATCAGCCTGAAAAAGGAAAAGAACTAAATTTTGTACCGATGATACGAACGGATGCTGACGCATTTTATTCTTATTTAACGAATTAATAAGGGCGTGAAAGCGATAAGAAAATTGAAGTGGTATATATGTACAGCTTTACTAGGTACAGCAATATGGAGTGTATATACAAATGGAATTCCAAAGTATGTAGAGAAGTTAACATTCTCAAATATACAAAGAGGAAAAGAAACGGAGTTTAGTAATAACGATGAAAAAGTCATCTTATCAAATGTTCCATTAATTCAGCAGTTACCAGAATTGGATAGAGGCTGTGAAGTGACAAGCTTAGCGATGATGTTACAATACGCTGGTGTTTCAGTGGATAAGATGACATTAGCAAATGAAATAAAAAAAGTTGATTTTATAGACGATGGTGTGCGCGGGAATCCAAATGAAGGATTTGTAGGTAATATTTATACATTCTCTGAATCAGGATACGGTGTATATCATGGGCCACTTTTTCAGTTAGCGGAAAAATATTTACCTAATAAAGCTGTAGACTTAACAGGGAAGAATATAGAAGAAATTTATAAGAGTGTAAAAGCAGGGAAACCTGTAGTCATGATCACGAATGCAACATTTGCACCATTAGATGAAGATGAATTTACTACATGGGAAACAAATAGTGGAGATGTTTCTATTACGTATAATGAACATTGTGTTGTACTTATTGGGTATGATCAGGAATCTGTATATATTCGAGATCCACTTGAGGATAGCTTAGATGTAAAAGTACCGAGAGAAACCTTTGAACAGGCATGGGTACAAATGGGAAGTCAGGCAATTAGTTATGTAAAGAGCGCTAAATAAATTAGGAAGAAGATTTTTAGTAATATGACTATAAGGTGAAGGATAAAACATTTGAGGATTATAAGAGAAGTTTTATAGAGTAGAAGCTGTTAAGAAATAAGAGAACTTTAGCATATATAATGCTAAAGTTCTCTTGTTTTTATGATTAAAATACTTATAGGGAGTAAATATGTAAAAATGCATAATTGAAGAAAAAATTACATTTTATCATTATATATTGTTTTATATATGTTAATTGTATAAAATGACACAAGTATCCACATTACATAAAGGAGGCTTATTATGCAAAAAATATTTAACTGGGTTAAATGTATGAGTATCAATAAAAAATTAATCATTTCATTTTTTATTATTTTAACTATACCAGGAATTATTATCGGTGGTGTTTCATATCAAACTGCCAAAACAAATTTTGAACATCAAATGACAGATAAGGCAAAGGAGAATGTTTCGATTTTAAATACTGTTATTTCTCAAAATATAGAAGAGAAATTTGTTGATGCGACGTACTTTGCAGACATCTTAACAGAGGATACATATCCAAATGGACAAGAAGAAATAGTAAGAACGAAGTTAGCACAATATATAAAGCTTCATCCAGAAGTAGAAGGTATTTATATTGGAACAGAGACGGGAAAGTTTATAAGAGAACCATTTATTCAAATGGCTGATGGGTATAATCCAACAGATAGATCTTGGTATAAAGAAGCACATGAAAATAAAGGGAAAGTAATTGTTACTGCGCCATATCAGTCAGCATCTACAAAAAATATGGTAGTGACAATTGCGAAAGAAGTAAAAGATGGTAAAGGTGTTATAGGAATTAATTTAAACTTAGATAACATCTTAAAAATTTCCAAAATGATTAACATTGGTGAAAAAGGTTATGCAGTTATTTTAGATCAAAATAAGCAAATTGTTAGTCATCCATCTAGAAAACCAGGTACAAAAGTTACTGATCCTTGGATTAAACCAATTTATGAAGATAAACAAGGAAATGTGTCTTATACAGAACAAGATGATAAAAAGAATTTAATCTTTGCAACAAATGAGAAAACAGGCTGGAAAGTAGTTGGAGTTATGTTCGATGAAGAAATTACCCAAGCTGCAAATCCAGTGTTTTATAAGACTTTAATTGTTATTGCTATCGCTATTGTATTTGGTAGTGTATTAATTTATTTCATTACAAAGTCTATTACAAGGCCATTACGAAAAATAGCTGAATCGGCACATAAAATTAGTAAGGGAGATTTAACAGAGAAAATTACAATCCATTCCAAAGATGATATAGGGAAACTAGGGAATTCATTTAATGAAATGTCTACGTCTTTACAAGATGTTATTACCCAAATTAGATTTTCAGCAGAACATGTTGCAGCATCGGCAGAAGAGTTAACAGCGAGCGTACAGCAAGCGAATGATGCGACAGATCAAATTACAATTGCAATGGAGCAAGTATCAGGTGGGGCTGAATCACAAAGTCAAGGTGTTGAAGAAGGTGCGGCTACATTACAACAAGTAAATACAGCAATTCAAGATGTAACTGGAAGCGCAGAGTCAATTTCTATTTCCTCATTACATGCGCGAGAAAGAGCTGAAGAGGGAGAAGATTTAGTTGAACAAACCGCAAAACAAATGCAGTCTATTTCTAGGTCGGTATCCGAGTCAGATGCTATTATTAAACTTCTTGATGAGAAATCAAAGCAGGTAGGAGCTATTTCTGAAGCAATTCAAAATATCGCTACTCAAACGAACTTATTAGCTTTAAATGCGGCTATTGAAGCAGCAAGAGCAGGTGAACAGGGACGAGGATTTGCTATTGTAGCAGATGAGGTTAGAAAATTAGCAGAGCAATCAGGAGAGTCATCTGGAGAGATTGCAAATTTAATTGCAGAAATTAAGGCGGATATTGAACATACTGTTAAGGCAATGGATAATGTGAATGGAGAAGTTCAACAAGGCCTTGATGTTGTAACAAAAACGAAAGTAAGTTTTACGGAAATTTTAAGTTCTACTACACATATTGTTTCTCAAGTTAATCAAATGGTAGAAACAACGAAGAGAATTGCGGGAGATGCAAATGAAGTGACAAATGCTATTGATGAAATTGCAGCGGCTGCAGAAGAAAATACAGCTAGTATGCAAAGTGTTGCAGCTTCAACAGAAGAACAAGTTAATTCAATGGAAGAAATTAGTTCTGCTTCGCAAAACTTAGCTGGGATGGCAGAAGAATTACAAGCGATGACTAGTAAATTTAAAGTATAATAACAGCAGATAAGTAAGGTGAAAATAATATCACCTTACTTATTTTTCTATTCAGCAATTAGGGGAGTCATTAACGGGATGAAAAAAAGAAAAAGACTATGGAATTTATGGAAAACGATTACATTGTTAGTTTGTACAGTTGTGATTTTTTCTTTACTTGTGACAGATATATTAATTAGTCACAATGTAGAACGGACAACGGAGGATAACCAAGCAGAGAAAGCAAAAACAATTGCACACATTGTGGCGAATGATTCGATTGTAATCGATGGCTTGATTGGGAAAGCAGATACTTCTGCAATCCAAACGTATACAAATAGGATATTAAAAAACACAGGTGTTCAATTTATTGTAGTTATGGACATGAATGGAATAAGAAAATCACATCCAAATCCTCAAAAAATAGGTCATCATTTTATTGGGGGAGATGAAGGGCCTGCATTGAAAGGAAAGGAACATGTATCACTGGCAGAAGGAACTTTAGGTATTTCAATGCGAGTGTTTGTACCTGTATTTTCTGAAACGGGTGAACAGCTTGGAGCGGTGGCGGTCGGTATTTCAGCAGATAATGTAAAAGAGAGAGTTAAGGAAAGTAGATATATCATTTATATTGGAGTTGGAGTTGGAGTATTAGTCGGAATTATAGGAGCGATATTGCTAGCTAGACATATAAAGAAAAGCTTATTCGGTCTTGAACCTCACAGGATAGCAAAAATTCTTGAAGAAAGAAATACGATGCTACAATCTGTAAAGGAAGGTATTATTGCTGTAGATAAAGAGGCTAGAGTAACGCTAATTAATAATGAAGCGAAACGTCTATTTAAAAAAAGCGGACTTGAAGAAGATTTTATCGGTAAAGATGTTGAGTTGTATATGCCGAATTCACGTATAAAAGAAGTATTGCAAACGGGAGAAGTACAATTAAACGAAGAACAAAATATTTATGGAATTACGATTGTGACGAATCGAGTTCCTTTATATGTAAAAGGAGAAATAGTTGGCGCAATTGCAACATTTCGTGATAAAACAGAGATTCGAAAACTAGCAGAGGAACTAACTGGTATTAGACTATATGCAGAAGCATTACGGGCACAATCTCATGAGTTTATGAATAAGATGCATGTCGTATTAGGGCTTACACATATGAAACAGTATGAAGAATTACAGAAGTATATAAGCGGTATGGTATCAGAGCATCAATATGAAATTGGTGGAGTTATGAAAAGAATAAAAAATCCAGTATTTGCTGGTTTTTTACTAGGTAAGCTCAGCTATGCTAGAGAGAAGAATATCAAATTAATTATAAGTGAAGATTCTCATATGCCGGAAATAGATGATGAAAGTATTACTCATGAACTTATTACGATTGTGGGAAATTTAATTGATAATGCGTTAGAGGCAGTGACGAATTGTGAAAAGAAGCAAGTTGAAGTTGAGATACAACAAGGGGATATATTAACTATTACAGTGCAAGATACGGGAAAAGGTATACAAGAAAAAGAAATAGAGGAATTATTTACGAAAGGTTATTCCACAAAGGGAGATAACCGCGGTTATGGTTTGTATCTTGTAAAAGAAAGTATACAGCGAATAAATGGGGAAATTGATATACATTCATTAGTAGGAAAGGGAACAACGATAACAATTGAAATACCTAAAGGTAGGGATGAGAGGCAAATATGATTAAAGTTTTAATTGTAGAAGATGACCCGATGGTAGCAATGTTAAATACGCATTATTTAGAGCAAGTAGGAGGGTTTGAACTTGTTCAAGCAGTTAACTCAGTAAAGTCGGCGATAGAAGTATTAGAGAAATCACGAGTGGATTTAGTATTACTTGATATTTTTATGCCTGAAGAGACTGGGTTTGAGCTTTTAATGTATATTCGGAATCAAGAAAAAGAAATCGATATTATAATGATTTCAGCTGTACATGATATGGGGAGTATTAAAAAAGCATTACAATACGGAGTTGTAGATTATTTAATTAAACCATTTACATTCGAACGATTTAAAGAGGCATTAACTATATATCGAGAAAAACTTACTTTCATGAAAGAACAACAAAAAATTAGTCAATCGGAATTAGATTCGTTAATTTTACAAAAAGAAAAAAGGGAGCCTACTGTCACGAAAGAGCTTCCGAAAGGGTTAACGAAGCAAACGTTGCAATTAATTTGGCAAAAAATCGATTCTTTGAATGGAAGCGTGTTTACAACAGATGAAATGGCACAATTAGTTGGGATTTCAAGAGTTTCTATTCGAAAATATGTAATGTTTCTGACTGACATTGGGGTGTTAGAAAACGAAATGATGTACCAACATGTGGGAAGACCTGTAAGTAAATTAAGATGTGTTAATCAAAAGAAAATAGAGTTTTACGTATAAGCGACTTAGTATAAGTCGCTTATACTTTTTTTAATTACAAAATCAATTACAAAACTTACAAAAACTATTTTTACTATTGAAAGCGTTTTAATATTGTTATTAAGAAAACGAGGGGGTGCCATATGGGAATTCAAAAGAATGTGGAAGCGGTATCATTTTCTGAAGGAAATGAAGTACAAAGAGAATCTTTCGCTTCTAAAATTATGAATGTAAAAATCGGTGTTATACCTTTACCGTTATATGTAGTATTGGCTGCTATTATTTATGGGGCATCTGTATATAATAAATTGCCAGCAGATATGATTGGTGGATTTGCAGTTATTATGATCATGGGGATTTTCTTAGGCGATATTGGGATGAGAATTCCAATTTTAAAAAATATCGGCGGTCCAGCAATACTTTCGTTATTTATTCCATCATTACTTGTATTTTTTAACTGGATGAATCCAGCTTCAATGGAAGCCGCGACTATGTTAATGAAAAAATCGAACTTTTTATATTTATATATTTCTTGTTTAGTAGTCGGAAGTATTTTAGGAATGAACCGTAAAGTGTTAGTACAAGGTTTCGTTCGCATGTTTATTCCTTTAGTAGTAGGGACGTTAGCTTCTGTAGCAGTAGGATTATTGGTCGGTTCATTATTTGGATTTGAAATGAAGCAGACATTCTTCTTTATCATCGTACCAATTGTGAGTGGTGGTATCGGGGAAGGAATTTTACCACTGTCGCTAGCTTATAGTGATATTTTAAATGAATCATCAGCAACGTTTGTATCACAGCTTATTCCAGCAGCTATTATTGGAAATATGTTCGCAATTGTAAGTGCAGGGTATATGAAGCGTTTAGGTGAGAAGAAACCGGAGCTTAGTGGTAACGGTGTATTAGTGAAAACAGACAATCAAGCAGAATTATTAAAAGAACAAAATACAGAGAAACCAATTGACTTCTCATTAATGGGAGCAGGTTTATTAATTGCGTGTACGTTCTTCATCTTCGGAGGATTTGCTTCTAAGTTCATCGGTATTCCTGGGGCGATCATTATGATTTTCTCAGCAGCACTTGTGAAATACTTTAAATTAATGCCAGCAAAAATGGAGCAAGGAGCATTCCATTTATATAAATTTATTTCGAAGAATTTAACTTGGCCTTTAATGGTTGGATTAGGATTGCTATATATTCCATTAAAAGACGTAGCAGCAGTTCTTTCAGTAGGATATGTTGTTGTGTGCGCATCGGTTGTTCTTACAATGGTAGCATCAGGTTTTCTTGTAGGGAAAGTGATGAAAATGTATCCAGTCGAATCGGCGATTGTAACTGGATGTCATAGCGGTTTAGGTGGAACTGGAGATGTTGCTATTTTATCGGCTTCAAATCGTATGGAATTAATGCCGTTCGCGCAAATTTCTACTCGTTTAGGCGGAGCGGCAATGGTTGTAACAGCGACAATATTATTAAAGATGTTTTCATGATTAAACAAGCTAGCTATATTCATATAGCTAGCTTGTCAAATTAAGGGGAGATTATAAGTATGTTAGCAAATCAAATTAATGAAAGATCATTGTTATTGCATAAAGAATTAGTAGGGAAAATTGAAATTACAAGTAAAGTAGAAGTAAATTCAGCGGATGATTTAAGCCTGACGTATACACCAGGTGTAGCGGAGTCTTGTAAAGCAATTGCGGCAGATGAAGAAACGGTGTATGACTATACAGCACGTGGCAATATGGTGGCAGTTGTTTCAGATGGAACAGCGGTACTTGGTTTAGGAAACATTGGACCGAAAGCGGCTATGCCTGTTATGGAAGGAAAAAGTATTTTATTTAAGAAATTTGCGAATGTAGATGCTTTCCCATTATGTTTAGGCACAACGGATGTAGATGAAATCGTTACCCTTGTAAAAAATTTAGAGCCTACATTTGCAGGGATTAATTTAGAAGATATTGCAGCACCGCGTTGTTTTGAAATTGAAAAACGACTAAAAGAAGAAACGAATATTCCTGTATTCCATGATGATCAACATGGAACAGCTATTGTCGTTTTAGCAGCTGTTATTAATGCATTAAAAGTTGTTAGTAAACAAATGGATAATGTGAAAATCGTTATTAACGGTGCGGGTTCGGCAGGAATTGCAATTGGAAAATTATTATTAAAGGCTGGTGCAAATCACATTACGCTAGTTAGCCTAGAAGGTATTGTTTGTGAAGGTGAAACATGGATGAACGAAGCACAAATTGAAGTTTCCAAAAAGACAAATCGTGAACATGTGCGTGGAACGTTAAAAGAAGCGATTCACCAAGCTGATATTTTTATTGGCGTATCTGCTCCTAACGTATTAACGAAAGAACTTGTACAGACGATGAATGAGAAAGCAATTGTGTTTGCAATGGCGAATCCAATTCCAGAAATCTTCCCTGAGGATGCATTAGAGGCTGGGGCAGCTGTAGTAGGAACTGGGCGCTCGGATTATGCGAATCAAGTAAATAATGTATTGGCGTTTCCCGGAATATTCCGCGGTGCGTTAGATGTGCGCGCAACTGATATTACAGAAGAGATGAAATTAGCGGCAGCATATGGGATCGCTAACATCATTACTGACGAAGAACGTAATGCGAATTATGTAATCCCGAATCCATTAGATAAAAGAGTTGTTCCAAGTGTTGCAGAAGCAGTAGCGAAAGCAGCTATTGATTCGGGCGTGGCGCAAATTACGAAAATACCAAGTTATTAATAGCTAAAAGCAGTGCCTAAAAGGCACTGCTTTTTTGAGATAAGAAATCAAAATAATGAAGAAGTGTAGAATTATTTATGTTTCTTCACTATTTATTTAATTCCATTGCAACTTGTTTACCATTCACTAAAACCTCAGTTACTGCTACGATTACTTCTATCATTTTTTTCATCTCTCATCTCTCCTCGTTTCATTTCTTACTTTAAGTATAAGAGAAGAGAGATAATTCAACTATCGAAGTACATGACGTAGAAATTACATTATTGTAAGAAAGTGGTTTATTTTTGTCACTTTACTCAGCAGTGATTACAAACTGATCATAATATTTTTCATTCACATATATATTTAATAACCATAATCCAGATGAAGGTAGTGACATAGTGAGAGGGAGTTCGTTTGCAGTAGAATCGATTGTATTTGAAGTGGTCCAAGTTTGTTTGGAAGTTTCTTTTTGAAAGAGTACTGGTGTCGGAGTTACAGATCCTTGTTTTAGCGCAATAATAGACAATTTTCCAGTTGGTATTTCAGAATCTAGAAAGTACCACATTATTTCATTTTGTTCATTCGCGATAATAGGACTATCAGCCATTGCGATTTTTCCTTCGATGCCTTTTAAAGGTATTTTTCCGTCTATGAATGAGGGGGCTTCTTCCCAATTTACATCTTTTAAAACACTAAGATGAAAGAAGGAAGGTGCGTTCACTTGATTGGATGACGTTGTGACAGCTTCAGTTTTAGATGCTTTTGAATCAGGTTGTGCTGGTGTGCATCCAGTGATGAGGAAGGAGAGAAGTAGCATAGTTCCGATTTTTTTCATGGTGCCACACTCCTAGTTTTTATTGTTAGTGTAATTGTATTTGCTAGAAGGCGGGACAATTCCTTTAAAGTATAAAAAGAGGTCGTAAGTTTTGTACGACCTCTTTTGACATTTTTTATCCCGTAAAAGCCCGATTGGTGTAGGTTAATAATCAGTGGGAGATAGCCCCACTAATTAAAGTTTCACTTTATACTTGTTCAGTTGTATAGGTTGGTTCGGTTTCTTTTTGAGGCATCGTCAAAAAAATAACGGACAGAACGATACATACGCCGCCTAATAATTGATATGTTCCAAAAGATTCATTTAGCCAAGTAATTGAGACGATGGCAGCTACAAGGGGTTCAATGCTAGATAAAATGCTTGTTTCTGTTGCTGCTAAATATTTAAGACTACCGATATATAGAAGGAAAGAAAGGGTACCACTAATAATAATAAGAATAAGCATAGAAAAAGTTTTTAGTGTAAGGGTTTGTGAAAAGTGATTCCACCCGAATGAACGATTATAAATAAGTAGTGCAATTCCTCCGATTAACATCCCCCAACCAATTACTACAGTTGTCCCGCATTCTTTAATGAGAGAAGCCGGATGAAGGGTATAAAATGCAAATCCAATTGCTGTTAATAGTCCAAAAATAATAGCTTCTTTAGATAAAACAACATTTTCAATTGAGCCATTTGTAATAATAAAGTATGTTCCTATTAGCGCGGCTATAATTGCGAATAGTTGCATGGAAGCAGGGAATTTTCTTTGTTCAAATGCAACATACATGGTTATAAGAACAGGACCTAGAAATTGAAATAGTGTTGCTGTGACCGCGTTACTAATATGAACTGTTTCGATAAAGGCGTATTGCGCACCAAGCATGCCGAGAATAGAAAAAATAATAAGTTGTATAGAATATCTAGGGTGTTTCCAAATTTGAAATATGTTTTGTTTCTTTATAAGTAAGAAAGACAAAATAAATATTCCTGCAAGCAACAATCGAATTGTTAAAAAATCAATTGAGGATACATTAGTATGTTGAAATAGCCACTGAATCATTGGACCAGATAATCCCCATAATGTAGCCCCTGTAATAATCATAATGAGTCCGATACGTCTACCATTGTTCATTATCATGTTTCTCCTCTCCGGTATTTGATTTTTTATGTGTGACATGATAAAAGGAATTATATATAAAATCTGGTACTGTAAAAAGTATCAGATTTTAGTTTTATTAAGGGGTCAGATATTATGTTAGAATTAACGCCTAATTTAAATATGAATAGTAAAAAGGCATTGTATGTGCAATTGTATGAGTATATAAAAAAAGAGATTAAAGATGGATCGATTGTCCCTTTTACGAAATTACCGGCTAAGCGAAAGTTAGCGATACATTTACAAGTAAGTAAAAATACAGTAGAGGCAGCGTACGAACAATTACTTGCAGAAGGTTATATTGAGTCGATATCGAGAAAAGGTTATTTTGTATGCAAGATTGAGCAAATGGTTCATGTAGAGGATAGCGGAGATAGAATAGAAGAAGTACCGTTTCAGGAGAAGAGTTATAAATTTGATTTTACACAAACAGGAATTGATACAAATGCTTTTCCATTCAATATGTATCGGAAAATTGTAAATGAAGTATGGCAGCCGTATAATAACGAACTTCTCTTTCTAGGACACCCTCAAGGAGAAGCAAGCTTAAGAGAAGAGATTGCGAATTATTTGTATGAATCTAGAGGTGTGCGTTGTTCAGCTAGTCAAATTGTATTAGGAGCGGGAACACAAATATTAGTGAAACTATTGTTTCAATTGTTAAAGGGAAGCAATTATGCAGTTGAAAACCCAGGGTATCATAGGAAGATGGTTGTTTTTGAACAGGGAGAAGCAAGAGTCCAAATGTTATCTTTAGATAGAGATGGAATTTGTATTGCAGATTTAGAAAATAGCAATGCGAATGTTGTATTTGTTACACCTTCCCATCAGTTTCCATATGGAATGATTATGCCTATTACGAGAAGGGTGCAGCTTTTACAATGGGCAAAGAAAGAAGAGAGCAGGTATATTATTGAAGATGATTATGATAGTGAATTTCGCTATTCTGGAAAGCCTATACCGGCGCTGCAAGGGTTAGATACAGAGGGGAAAGTTATTTATATGGGGACGCTATCTAAAGCATTATTACCATCGCTACGGATGAGCTATATGGTGTTGCCGAAGAAATTAATTAAAAAGTATCAACAGCAATATTTATTTTATACACAAAGTGTTTCAAGAATGGACCAAGAAGTGATTAGAAGATTTTTAAATGAAGGCTATTGGGAAAAACATATTCATAAAATGCGTGTCGTCTACCGAAAGAAGAGAGATCGACTTGTTTTTGAAATAGAGAAGTATTTCTCTAATCGTGTTGAAGTGATAGGAGAAGATTCGGGATTACACATTTTATTAAAAGTGCATAATGGAATGCGGGAAGAAGAATTAATTCAAGAAGCTGCGAAACATAGTATCAAAATATATCCTGTGTCTACGTACTATAAAGACGATACTGCACCTGAAAATGTAGTTTTACTTGGGTTTGCGATATTATCAGAGGAAGAAATTGCGAAAGCGATTCAATTATTACACACGGCATGGTTTACAAGAAAGTAAAAAACATCCTCCAAACATGAGGATGTTTTTTATTATTTATTTTCATCTAAGAATAAGACCATATGCTCTTCGTCCCAATATTGTCCGTTATATTTTAATGAACGTTCTTGTACACCGAATGTTTTAAAACCTAATGATTCATAAAGTTTTTTCGCTCCATCGTTGCCAACAACAACATCAAGCATAACTTGTTCTACTTCTAAAGATTTAGCAAGCTCAAGACATTCTTTAATAAGTGCTTTTCCTGCTCCAAGTCCACGCGCTTTTGGAGATACATATACAGAACCGATTTTAGCTTTATGTTCTTGTTTTACATATGGTTTCGTTTCCAGTGTTGCAACCCCGATTAATTTTCCATCTTTAAATGCACCTAGCGTATAGTTTTCATCTTGTGCTAATTTTTGTGCTTTATATTCAATCGCACACTCTTTATTAATAATATCTTCATAAGAAGAGCTGAATGCTTCAGGGTTTTGCTTTAATCCTTCTACGCGAAGTTCTAAGTAAATTTCTGCTTCGTCTTTTGTTAATACATGGATATCCAATTATATCACCCTCCAAATCTTTGCAAATGTACCTTTATCCCGCTATTCGCGGGCAGTAAGACTCCAACTTTAAAATTCGGCAAATGCGCGGAAGTTAAGTGGGAGATAAATGCCCGTAAATGCCCGATTGGTTCAACTAATAATCCATGGAGTGAACCTTTCCATGGATTAAAGTTTCACTTTATTTTATATTGAAATAAGAATAATTTCAAAAGCTTAGCTTAGATGAGCTGTTTTTATGAACAAAATAACACCAGTAGTGTTTACTACTACTGGTGTTTTCACACGCATATTATTCAAAAGGTAGCTCGATTATAAAGTTTGTTCCCGCTCCTAATTGGCTTGTTACTAGAATGGAACCGTTATGCAATTCTACAATTTCCTTTGCAACAGCTAGCCCGATACCTTTTCCGCCTGTAGCTCGTGTTCTAGATTTATCGACACGATAAAAGCGGTCAAAAATATGCGGGATATCTTCTTCAGGAATACCTTCACCTTCATCTTGTACACTTATTGTAAAAGAATCTGTTTTCATGAGTACACGTATCGTAATAGATGTGTTTTCTGGCGAATGTTGATAAGCGTTGTGTAATAAATTTAACATAACTTGTTCCATACGTCTTTCGTCTATGCAAACTTCTAAATCATCTTTGCAATATACATGAAGCTGCATTTGCTTATTTGTTAATGTTGTTTTTGTTTTTTCTACCATTCGTTCTAAAAATGGCTGAAGAAGCACTTTTTGTTTTTTTATAACAAATTGGTGTTGTTCTAATTGTACAAGCATAAATAAATCTTGGACGAGATCGGTTACACTATCCGTTTCATCCTCAATGATTTGTAAGTATTCTTCTCGCTCCTCTTTTGTTAAAGAGTCTCTCTTTGCTACCTTCGCATAACCTTTCATATAGGTCAATGGAGTTAATAGTTCATGAGCGACACTAGCGAGAAATTCATTGCGCTCTTTTTTCATATACGTAAGTTCACTCGATAAATCTTCAATTGTTTTTGCTAAACTTCCGAGTTCATCATTTCGTTTAATACCTAATTGAATTGGCTTGTTTAATTTTGACATTTTTTCTGTCGCTCTTTTCATTTTTACAAGTGGTTCTGTAATAACGCGTGAAAAAACAAAGACAGAAATTGTTGTTAAAATAATTGTTAAAACGCTAATGATAAGAAATTGGTTCATGAGTTTAAGCAACATATTTTCTAGGAAAGATGTTTTTAATAACATATATAGCTTTCCTTGAAACTTTGTTGTGTTAAGTGGGCTTACTGTTGTGATGAACTTTGATTTTTTCCAGTTCCTTTCAACGACTAAGCCACCGTCTGGGACAGTTTCTGTTTTACAAGTAAGTTGTTTTTGCATATCTTTTGTTACGGGTTCTGAGGTGGAAATAATTTTGCCGTTATGGTCAGTAATAATGATAGCTATATCGGAGTTAGAAATTGATTCCGATTCAACTAAGTGTGCAGCCTCATTCGTAATATCGAACTCAGGGTACACAGGACGTTTAGGATTTTTATTATGTTCAGCGTGTTTCATTTCTTTATAATATTCATCCCGTCTCTCGCGGCTTTTAATTTTTTTACTATAGCGATTACCTTTCTCTAAAAGAGCATCTGTTTCCTCTACAATACGCATTTTTGAAAGGCTTTTATAAAAAGATACGAAAGCAATTGTTTCAATACATAAAGCTAATATTAAAAAGTATGTCCCAATTTTAAGGGAAAGTTTACTCATTTTTTCACCATACCTTATTCATAATAAAGAGTCAGTGGTATACGATTTCCCACTGACCGAAGTAATTATTCACTTTTCCATTTATATCCGACTTTATAGACCGTTTCTAGGTAATCTTCAATCGGAAATCCTTTTTTGCGTAGTTTATCACGGATATTACGAATGTGTGAGTCAATTGTTCTATATTCGATATCTGTTTCATAGCCCCAAATTTTTTCGATTAAATCATCTCGGCTATAAGCACGGTTTGTATTTTGCAAAAATAGCCCGAGTAACGAAAATTCGATAGGAGTTAGCGAGATTTTTTCATCATAAACTGTGACAGTATGTTTTGTTTTATCCCACTCAATACCATTGAAACTAACAAAGCCATCTTTTTTTGTACGGCGTAATATAGCCTCGATTCGTGCGACTAATACATGCTCATCAAATGGTTTTGTAATATAATCATCTGCGCCCATCGTGAGGCCTTTCACCATATCGTAGTTTTGGTTGCGAGCTGTTAACATAATGATAGGAACGTTGGAAATTTGACGAATTTGATAGCAAGTATCCCATCCATCCATATTTGGCATCATAACATCTAATAAAATAATATCGAATTCTTTTTGTTCGATTAATTTTAGTGCTTCAAGGCCAGAGGTAGCTTTCATACAAAAATAGCCGCGAGGGCTTAAGAACAGATCTAATAATCGTAACATACGTTCTTCATCGTCTACTAATAAAATTTTTACCATAATCTTGTGCACCCCAAACTGTTCATTCTACTTGTATAGTTTACATGAAAATAATAAAAAACTCTTTTTATGTGATTGAATGGAGGGCTGATTTTTTCGCTCAGAGTAATTGACATAAAAAATGCACTAGTTTTGCACAACTATTTTTTATAATAGAAAACGTAGCGACACAAAATACCCTATGTTGCGACATAACGTCATGTCATTTTATTTATAAAATGACAATTCCATTCTATTGTGTATGTGAGATAGAGAGGGTTTTCGTATTCACCTCGCATCGGATAAGAAAAATTTCCTATCTCACACTTTTTTTAAAAGGAGATCATACACATGAATTCAAAAGAAGAAAT
Organism: Bacillus sp. GC_Bacil_1; assembly: GCF_026540675.1. Lineage (NCBI taxonomy): Bacteria > Bacillati > Bacillota > Bacilli > Caryophanales > Bacillaceae > Bacillus > Bacillus sp. GC_Bacil_1. Next base: position 41,441 of record NZ_JALNUG010000021.1, on the reverse strand, counting down.
TTCAAAAAAAGAAAAGCAAGATCGTAATACGGTTGTCATGTGCGTTGCCGTATCTATGGTTATTATTATAAGTTGCGTAAATAAAATTTTGGGGATTTTATAATATAAAAAAAGCTGATTGCTTCTTAAGAAGCAATCAGCTTTTTTCGTTGTTAGGGGGAGTATTTCTATATAATAAACCAAGGTAAAATTGCTAATCCAGAAGTTATAATTGCTGTAGTAAATATTAAAAGCATAGCTCGTTTGTTTTGTTTCATGTCACATTCTCCTTTACATATCAAGTACATGCGATCAGTGTGAGATGTGGTTCCCCACTGAGTAAAGTGTCACTTTATATTTTTAGTATAATGAATGGTAAGGATTGGTACGATCGATAAAGGTGACATGAAGATTACATTGTTGTAATGAAAAAAGCATCTTTCTTAATAAAAAGATGCTTTTGGAAAACTATATTGAAGTATTAATCATTTAAGAACAGAACCATATGTTCCTCGTCCCAATATTGACCGTTATGTTTTAATGAACGCTCTTGTACGCCGTAAGTTTGGAAACCTAATGATTCATATAATTTTTTGGCACCGGCGTTACCAACTACAACATCGAGCATAAGTTGTTCTACATGTAATTTATCGGCATTTTCAATAATTGCTTTAATAAGAGCTCGTCCTGCTCCAAGGCCACGCGCTTTTGGGGAAACGAAAACGGAACCGATTTTTGCTTTATGTTCTTGTTTAATAAAAGGCTTTGTTTCTAAAGTAGCAATGCCGATTAAATCATCATCTTTGAAGACCCCTAGAGTATACTTATCCGGATTGCTTAATCGTTTTGCCATAGCAGCTACAGGATCCTCATGTTTCAAAACATCTTCATAGGAAGAGCTAAAAGCTTCCGGGTTCTTCGTTAAACCTTCCATACAAACTTTTAAATATATTTCTGCGTCCTCTGTCGTTAATAAGCGAATTTCCATAGTTGTAACCTCCTTGGTCGATTTCAAATAAAATAAATCCATTACTTTTATAAGATTGTGTATGTGTTTTGTTAGCAGTCTCTTTTAATTTGTAAAAGAATGAAAAGATATATGCTACAATGCTTTGTTTTTTAATATGTAATGAAATTATATATTAACTTTATTAACTATTCAAGTCTTTAATATATTACATTTTCATAACTAAAATAACTCCTCAATTGAGGAGCTATTTTAGTTATTCGATTGATAACCATCAATTCGATGTGGATGTGTGTAAATATTACAAGATTCATTTCTAATAAATCCTACGACTGTAATGCCTAAATCGTGAGCAAGTTGCAATGCTAGTTTTGTTGGGGCAGATTTAGATAGAACAATTTCACATCCGATTTTTGAAACTTTGAGTAAAATTTCGGATGAAATACGTCCGCTAAATGCGATAATTTTTCCTTTAACAGATATATCATTGCGTAAACAATGACCGTATATTTTGTCTAATGCATTATGTCTTCCGATATCCATTCTTGATAGAAGGATATTATTTCGATCACATAGCGCGGTATTGTGAACACCACCAGTTTGGCGAAAGGTAGTGGAAGATTGTTGTAAAGTATTCATTAAGTAAAAACATTCTTCAGGAGTAATTTTTACATGTATATCATGTAAGTCTTTTGCTTTTGCCGCATCGTTTACGAAAATAAAACCTTGTCTACCTTTTCCGCAGCAAGAAGTGATGTATCGTTTATTATATAAAGTTTGATAGAGCGGATTCACTTTTGATGATTTTACATGGACAATTCCGTTATCTTTTTGAACCCATAGTTCTTCAACATCGTTATAGGAAGAAATAATCCCCTCAGAAATTAAAAAACCAATTACCATATCTTCAATATAATTTGGTGTGCATACGACTGTTACATATTCTTCACCATTCAATTTAATAGTAATAGGAGATTCTGTAACAATCTCGTCAAGTTGTTTTGAAAATGTACCAGATTGATAACGTACAATTGTATAAGTCTCTTGCGTAGGCCCCATATTTAATTCCCCTTTTATATGTATTTCTCTCCCACATTTATCATAAAACAATGGGAAAAATAAAAACACCTATTAACAAGAAGATCACAGATTATTTTGGTTATTATTGTATATGTACGATATAATAGAACTGTAGAATAGTGATATTTTCAAGCTTTCGTAGTTATACCTTATAACATCTAGAATCGACTTCATAAGAAAGTATTTGGGTAGAGCGTTTCAAAAATATGTACAGTAATGCGGTTTTGAAAACGGATTCATAATTGTGTTGTACAGTTGGTTGTAAGGAGAGGGGAAACTATGGCAGAACAGACAGTCCGTGTAACCGTCGATGGTAAAGAATTTTCTGCATCAGGTGAAAAGACGATACTACAATTATTTAACGAGAGTAATTTGGAACATCCTCAAATTTGTCATGTACCAGAAGTAGATCCAATTCAAACTTGTGATACGTGTATTGTAGAAGTAAATGGAAAGTTATTGCGTGCTTGTTCAACGAAATTAGAGAACGGTATGCATATCGAAAGACAGTCCCAGCGTGCAAAAGAGGCACAGACTGAGGCAATGGATCGAATATTAGAGAATCACCTACTGTATTGTACCGTTTGTGATAACAATAATGGTAACTGTAAAGTCCATAATACAGTACATATGATGGGAATTGAGGAACAGAAATATCCGTATGAGCCAAAAGTAAGTGCGTGTGAAGTGGATATGTCACATCCATTTTATCGATATGATCCAAATCAATGTATTGCTTGTGGGCAGTGTGTAGAAGTATGTCAAAACTTACAAGTGAATGAAACTATATCGATTGATTGGAGCTTAGACCGTCCACGTGTTATATGGGACAATGGTGTAAGTATAAATGACTCATCTTGTGTAAGTTGTGGACAATGTGTAACAGTATGTCCATGTAATGCGTTAATGGAAAAAACAATGCTGGGTGAAGCTGGATTCATGACAGGATTGAAACCGGATGTGTTAGATCCGATGATTGATTTTGTAAAGGATGTAGAGCCGGGATATAGTAGTATTTTAGCAGTTTCAGAAGTAGAGGCTGCGATGCGTAAGACGAAAGTGAATAAAACAAAAACAGTTTGTACATTTTGTGGTGTAGGTTGTTCATTTGAAGTATGGACGAAAGACCGCCACATTTTGAAAGTACAGCCTGTTTCAGATGCGCCGGTTAACGGTATTTCCACATGTGTAAAAGGAAAATTTGGATGGGATTTTGTAAACAGTGAAGATCGTATTACAAAGCCATTAATTCGCCAAGGAGATATGTTTGTTGAAGCTTCATGGGAAGAGGCTCTTGAAGTTGTTGCATCCAATATGCAGCATATTAAATCAGAATATGGAAGTGATGCATTTGGATTTATTTCTTCTTCGAAAGTAACGAATGAAGAAAATTATCTTATGCAAAAACTAGCCCGTCAAATATATGGAACGAATAATGTAGACAACTGTTCCCGTTATTGTCAATCTCCAGCAACAGATGGTTTATTTAAAACTGTCGGTATGGGAGGGGACGCTGGAACAGTGAAGGATATTGCGGAAGCAGGCCTTGTCATTATCGTTGGAGCAAATCCAACAGAAGGACATCCTGTACTTGCAACGCGTGTAAAACGTGCTCATAAATTACATGACCAAAAATTAATTGTGGCGGACCTTCGTAAACATGAAATGGCAGAGCGTGCGGATTTATTCATTCATCCGCGCCAAGGAACTGATTATGTATGGCTCGCTGGTATTACGAAATATATTATTGATCAAGATTGGCACGATAAAAAGTTCATAGCTGAAAATGTGAAGAATTTTGATGAATATAGCAAAATGGTAGAAAAGTATACGCTTGATTATACAGAAGAAATTACGGGGATTTCGAAAGAAAATCTGAAAGAAATGGCTCGTATGGTATATGAAGCAGATGGTACTTGTGTACTTTGGGGAATGGGTGTAACGCAAAATACTGGAGGAAGTACAACTTCAGCAGCAATTTCAAATCTATTGCTTGTTACGGGTAATTATCGTCGTCCTGGTGCGGGAGCATATCCATTACGCGGACATAATAACGTACAAGGCGCTTGTGATATGGCAACATTACCAAACTGGCTTCCAGGTTACCAAGCAGTTTCAGATGATGCGCTCCGTGCGAAATTTGAAAAAGCATACGGTACTACAATTCCGAAAGCACCAGGCTTAAATAATATTGCAATGTTACTTGCGGCAGATGAAGGAAAACTGCGTGGTATGTATGTTATGGGTGAAGAAATGGCTTTAGTAGATTCGAATGCCAACCATGTACAACATATTTTAGCGAATTTAGATTTCCTTGTTGTTCAAGATATGTTCTTATCGAAAACAGCTCGTTTTGCTGATGTTATTTTACCGGCAGCACCAAGCTTAGAAAAAGAGGGAACATTTACGAATACAGAGCGCCGTATTCAAAGATTATATGAAGTATTGAAGCCGCTTGGTGATTCAAAGCCAGACTGGTGGATTTTACAAAAAGTAGCTCGTGCACTTGGCGGGGACTGGAATTATGAAAATCCAAGTGAAATCATGGATGAAATTGCATCGCTTGCACCTTTATATTCTCAGGCAACATACGATCGTTTAGAAGGATGGAATAGTTTATGTTGGGGTAGCCATGATGGCAGCGATACACCACTATTATATGTGGACGGATTTAACTTCCCAGATAAACTAGCTCGTCTATCATTAGATGAATGGGTACCACCAGTTGTAGCGCCAGATGAGTATGATTTACTTTTAAATAATGGTCGTATGTTAGAACATTTCCATGAAGGGAATATGACGAATAAATCGGCTGGTATTTTATCTAAAGTATCTGAAGTGTTCGTTGAAATCTCGCCTGAACTTGCCCTAGAGCGCAATGTGAAAGATGGTGGTCTTGTAGAATTAGCATCACCATTTGGGAAAATTAAAGTACAGGCACTTGTTACAGATCGTGTAACGGGGAAAGAGCTATATTTACCGATGCATGCAACGGTAAATGAAGAGGCAATCAATATTTTAACTGGAACGGCGACAGATCTTTATACGTGTACACCAGCGTACAAACAAACGATGGTAAAGATGCGTGTACTACGTGAAAGAGGGAATCGTCCGTTACCATCTTCAAACCCGAGAGATAAAAAGCGTAATCCGCAAAACGGTGTTGAAATCCAGCAAAAATGGCAAAGAAAACAATACGTATCACTTGTGGACTAGGGGGCGGAGAGAGTGGCGAAAGAAATTACTGTAATTAAAAAGAAAGTTGTAACAGAGGAAGAACAGAAACAGCAAGTAGCAGATGAACTTCTAAATGAGCTATCTAATAATCGTGAAGCAGTAGAAGAAACGATGCAGCTTTTAGCACAGTTGCAGAAGGCTGGTATATTAGATGCGGCAATTAGTTTACTTGCTGCGAAGGAAGATGTTTCAAAAATCGCTGTGGAGCAATTAAATCGTGAACCCGTTAAAAATGCGTTAAATAATATGATGGGGGCAGGAGAAGCGTTATCTTCAGTTGACCCAGAAATAACGAAGCAAATTACGTCAAGTTTAGTTACAGGATTGCAATTTGCAACAGATGAATTAAATAGTGGCAAAAAAACAAAAGTGATGGATTTCTTTAAAGTATTAAAAGATCCAGATATCAATAGAGCTATTACATTCGGTTTTAGCTTCTTGAAAGCATTTGGACAAGGGCTAGAGAAAAAATAGAATAAATGAAAAAGTGATGGGAAGTAGCCATCACTTTTTTCATTATATGTATAAGAGTGTTCATGTTAAGCGGAATATATTATTATTAAAAAGATGGATTAGAACTGGAAATATGGAATCCATCTCAAATACCGTTTTAGAATTTGGAGGAATATATGCAACACCGTAAAAAACTATCTATACCAGGAGTAATGAGACATTCCTTTCAAACAGTTAAATTTGCTTTTTGGAATGTATTAACTTTTCAACTTGCTTATAAATTATTAGCAGCGATTGTGTTTGTTCCGCTATTTGGAATTATTTTTAATAAGTTATTGTATTTTGGTGGTTATGCAAATGCGACAAATGATGAATTATTAGCGTTTTTAAAGACGCCTTATGGCATCTTAGCAATCGTAATTTTATCATTGTTAGCACTGTTTCTTATCTTTACGGAATTTGCGGTGCTTATTATTATTTCGTATTTCGCTCATAAAAGACAGAAGGTGAAATTACGTCCGATTTTATATAAAACGGTAACGTATTTACCTACTCTTTTCACATATTGCTTACCAGGATTTATTTTATATGCTGTCGTATTGTTGCCTCTTTTAAATATGGGATATGAAACGGCATTAATCCCGCAAATTCAAATTCCTAACTTTATTACAGGAGAACTGTTTAAGACAACGATGGGGCAAGTTGGTTATTACACGTTCTTTGCTGTAGTCGCGTATTTGAATCTTCGATGGATTTTCGTTCTACCTATTGTTGTTTTAGAGCAAAAATCATTTCGCGTGGCAGCACGTAAAAGTGCAAATTTAGTAAAGGAAAGCTTTTTTAAAGTACTACTCTTTTTAGTAGGATTTTTTATTTCAATTGGAATTGTATATGTCGTATTTTTGGGAATATATTTATTGTGCCTATGGGGTGTTTATGAATTTACAAACCCGAAAGGAACATTTGCATTATTAGCTGAATCAACGATTTCTGTATTTTTAACGAGCACATTGTATTTATTCAGCTTTATCGTGACGCCATTTTATATTATGGCGATTACGCGATTATACTTACAAAAGGTACCGGTTGAAGATGTTTTATTAGAAGAAGGATTAGATTATTCGAAAACGAAAGCAGATAAATGTTTCTTCCAAAAACATCGTTGGAAATTCATTGGCGTATACATTGTAGGGATTATTACTGCGGGAATGGTCGTTGCCTTCATTGTAACGTTTATTTCAAATTCGTATAAAGAACCGATTATTATGGCGCACCGCGGGTATATATCAAAAGGCGTAGAAAATACGAAAGAAGCTGTGCAAGGTGCTATTGATGCAAAAGCAGACTACGCTGAAATAGATGTATTACAAACGAAAGACGGTGAACTAGCGGTTATACATGATTTGAAGCTGAAACGTCTCGCAAATGCAAATGTGCATGTGTCAGATTTAACGATGGTTGAGTTAAGGCAGCTTACCCTTAGTCAAGATGGACTTTCAGGACAAATAAGTACACTTGATGAAATCATTAAGCTAGCAAATGGCAAAATCAAACTTAATATAGAAGTGAAGCTTCATGGGGGCGAAAAAGACTTTGTAAACAAAGTCTTAAAAACGATTAAAGATAATGAATTTGAGAAGCAATGTGTAATTCAAACGTTACACTATCCGCTTATTAAAGAGTTTAAGCGTGCAAATCCAGATATAAAAGTAGGGTATATATTGTATGCAAGTAGAGCTAACTTAAAGAATGTGAAGGCTGACTTTTACGTAGCAGAAGAATATATGTTAAATAAGAAATTAGTAAAAGAAGCAAGGAAGTTAAACAAACCAATTTACGTATGGACAGTAAATGATATGGAAAATTTAAAGGCATATTATAAGTTAAACGTAGATGGTATCATAACTGATTACCCTGAAGATGCACGTGAAACAATTAAGATGTTAAAAGAGCAAGAAGCGGAAGAAAGTGATCTGTTTGATAAAATTACTGAGACGACAGATGATTTGTTTTTAAAATTATTTATAAGTTACCCAGCTGCTAGCTAAATGCTAGCAGCTGTTTTTTTGTGAAAAGAATATATCTCTAAAGTATTAAGTAAAGTAATAACTGTATATGTATACGTTATCGCTTAGTTTTTTACATTGTTACATTATTGTCAAATAATAAATGATTACTGTTTATTTTGAAGAAGTATAATAAAAATTGAGTGAAAGATAATGGAATGTCACGAAACCCCTAATAGAATCAATGTTTTATATATTTACACTATTCTAAATATATAAACTTTATAAAAATGATATGTTAGCGTTTTCATAACTTTTAAGTTATGCTAGAATAAGGACATAAGTTATTAATTATTACAAAAAGAAAAAAGAATCTCTTTTTTCTGTTAATTATAAGGGGGCATTTCATTATGCGTATTGGGGTACCAGCAGAAATTAAAAACAACGAAAACCGTGTGGCAATGACACCAGCAGGTGTTGTACATTTAATTCGTAACAATCACGAAGTATTCATTCAAAAGGGTGCAGGTTTAGGATCTGGTTTCACAGACGCTCAGTATGTTGAAGCGGGAGCAAAAATTGTTGATACAGCTGAAGAAGCTTGGAACATGGAAATGGTTATGAAAGTTAAAGAACCAATTGAAAGCGAATACAAACACTTCAGTGAAGGCTTAATCTTATTCACATACTTACACTTAGCTCCAGAGCCAGAATTAACAAAAGCGTTAATTGAGAAGAAAGTTGTTGCGATTGCATACGAAACAGTACAATTAGAAAACCGTTCTCTACCATTACTTGCACCTATGAGTGAAGTAGCTGGTCGTATGGCTGCACAAATTGGTGCGCAATTCCTTGAGAAAAACAAAGGCGGTAAAGGTATCTTACTTGCAGGTGTTCCAGGAGTTAAACGTGGTAAAGTAACAATCATCGGTGGTGGACAAGCTGGTACAAATGCTGCTAAAATTGCAGTTGGACTAGGTGCGGATGTAACAATCATCGACTTAAGTGCAGAACGTCTTCGTCAATTAGATGACATTTTCGGAAACCAAGTAAAAACTTTAATGTCTAATCCTTACAATATTGCAGAAGCTGTAAAAGAGTCTGATCTTGTAATCGGTGCAGTATTAATCCCAGGTGCAAAAGCTCCAAAACTTGTAACAGAAGAAATGATTAAATCAATGGAACCAGGTTCTGTTGTTGTAGATATCGCGATTGACCAAGGTGGTATTTTCGAAACAACTGACCGTATTACAACTCATGATAACCCAACTTACGAAAAACACGGCGTTGTTCATTATGCAGTTGCAAACATGCCAGGTGCGGTTCCACGTACATCAACTCTTGCATTAACAAACGTAACAGTACCATATGCAGTACAAATTGCGAACAAAGGCTACAAAGAAGCTTGCCTAGGCAACTCTGCATTACTAAAAGGTATTAACACATTAGATGGCTATGTAACATTTGAAGCAGTTGCAGAAGCTCACGGTGTAGAGTACAAAGGTGCTAAAGAATTATTAGAAGCAGAAACAGTATCTTGCTAATAGAAGCATTATACAAAACAAAATCGAACAATATATAATACAACATGATAAGAGCTAAGAGATAATACCTCTTAGCTCTTCTTAGTAAAAGGGGGCATACATCGTGGCCAACCTATTTAAAAAGAAATCCGTTACGCAATTGTTAGGGGAAAGTAAAAGTAAAACTTTGACGAAAACGCTAGGGGCATTTGACCTAACAATGCTAGGGATTGGTGCGATAATTGGTACAGGAGTTCTAGTATTAACTGGATTAGTAGCAGCAAGAGATGCTGGTCCAGCAGTTATTTTTTCATTTATGATTGCAGCAATTGTTTGTGGATTTGCAGCATTATGTTATGCAGAAGTTGCATCTACACTTCCTGTTTCAGGTAGTGTGTACACATATTCGTATGCAACAATTGGTGAGTTTGTTGCTCATTTAATGGGATGGACATTACTATCCGTATATGTCGTAACGACTGCCGCAGTAGCTGGCGGATGGACTGGTTATTTCAATAATTTAGTGAGTGGACTGGGACTTGAAATTCCGAAAGCGTTGCTAACAATTCCAGCGCAAGGTGGTATGGTAAACTTACCAGCAGTTATCGTTACGTTAGTGATAACTTGGTTATTATCACGAGGTACGAAAGAAAGTAAGCGTGTGAATAACATAATGGTATTAATTAAAATTGGTATTGTTGTTTTATTCATTGCAGTTGGTGTATTCTACGTGAAACCAGAAAACTGGATACCATTTGCACCTTACGGTTTAAGTGGAGTGTTCGCAGGGGGAGCAGCAGTATTCTTTGCTTTCTTAGGATTTGATGCATTAGCAACTTCTGCTGAAGAAGTAAAAAATCCGCAACGTGATCTACCAATTGGTATTATTGCTTCGTTAGTTATTTGTACAATCATTTATGTTGTAGTTTGTCTCGTTATGACGGGTATGGTTTCTTATAAAGAGCTAGATGTACCGGAAGCGATGGCATATGTGTTAGAGGTTGTAGGACAAGATAAAGTGGCTGGTGTAATTGCTATTGGAGCTGTAATCGGTATTATGGCTGTAATTTTCGCTTACATTTATGCGACAACACGTGTATTCTTCGCAATGAGTCGTGACGGTTTATTACCAAAATCTTTTGCGAAAATTAACAAGAAGACTGAAGCGCCAACATTTTCAGTTTGGTTAACAGGAATTGGTAGTGCTTTAATTGCTGGATTTATCGATTTAAAAGAATTGTCGAATTTAGCGAATATTGGAGCGTTATTAACATTCGCCATGGTTGGTGTAACTGTTATCATTCTTCGTAAAACGCATCCGAAATTACAACGTGGATTTATGGTACCACTTGTACCGATCTTACCGATTATTTCAATTGCATGTTGTCTATTCTTAATGGTAAATTTACCGTTAACAACATGGATATACTTTGGTATTTGGTTAGCGATTGGAGTAGTTGTATACTTTGTTTATTCGAAAAAGCATAGTCATTTAAAAGACGATGGAAGTTCGCAGGATAATTTAGATCAAGCTAATTAAAGGGATATAAACACAGTAAGCCTTGTGCGTCTAGGGAGCGCGCAAGGCTTTTTCTTTTGTTGAAATAAAGGGAACGTATAGTACTTTGTTGAATTTTTATGTCGGAATATGAAAAAAGGGTGTGCGAATTGTACATCCTTTTTTGTATGAGAATATAGAGGATGCGGAAAATATGTATATGCCTTACTAAAATGTGAACGAAATGTTCATAAAAAAAATTCAGATTTCATTGACACATATGAGTAGGCGCTCATATAATAAGAGTATAAGATATATGAATAATTGTTCATATGTTCAATTAAAGAGGTGAGCTATAATGGCTGGAAATAAAGTAGAAACACCACAAGAGACATGTTCTCAAACGATAATTCATGAAGAAGTTGTTGAGCAAGTAAAACAAACAATTCCAACTGATGAAAGTTTAAGTAAAGTAGCAGAACTATTTAAAGTATTAGGTGACCGTACACGTACGAGAATATTACATGCGCTATTTGAAGCTGAAATGTGCGTTTGTGATTTAGCTTATTTATTAGGAATGACACAATCATCTATTTCGCATCAGCTTCGTGTGTTAAAGCAAGCGAAACTTGTGAAGAATCGTAAAGAAGGAAAGGTTGTTTATTATTCGTTAGCTGACCAGCACGTAATTCATATCTTCGAGCAAGCGTTTGAACACGTAAACGAAGAAGAATAAAAAGAACGCGAGGAGGGAGAACGATGGCTGAAGCGTTAGTGAAAAAGAAACTGATGTTAGAAGGTTTAGATTGTGCGAATTGTGCAATGAAAATTGAAAAAGGTGTTAGGAATATAGAAGGAGTAAATTCTTGCTCTGTAAACTTCGCAACAAAGACAATGATCTTAGAAACAGCACAAAATAAAGAAAACGAAGTTGTTACGGAAGCAAAACAACTCGTTACAAAATTAGAACCGCATATTAAAGTGCAAGAAGAACAAAAAAATAAAATTGCTAAAGAAGTATTTATATTAGAAGGTTTAGATTGCGCGAACTGTGCAATGAAAATTGAAAATAAAGTGAAGGAAATGCCAGCTGTCTCAGAAGCAACTGTTGATTTCGTATCGAAGAAACTACGAGTAGAAGTTGCGAATAAAAGAGAACTAGAAGCAACTGTAGCAAATATAACAAATGTCGTTCAAAAGTTAGAGCCAGATGTGAAAGTTGTTCGTGAAGAGAAGAACGGTCATGACCACGGACATAGTCACGATCATGGTGAAGCAAACGTGAAAAAGATGGTAGGGAGATTAGTGGTCGGCGGAATTTTGACAGCAATTGCTGCATTAGCGAGCTTACCACAAATGGTAACAATTCCGTTATTCGTCCTTGCTTATTTATTAATAGGTGGAGATATCGTTTGGAGAGCGGTAAGAAACATGACTCGCGGCCAAGTATTTGATGAAAACTTCTTAATGGCAATTGCAACTGTAGGAGCCTTTGCAATTCAGCAATATTCAGAAGCCGTAGCAGTAATGCTATTTTATCAAGTAGGAGAACTATTCCAAAGCATTGCGGTAAACCGCTCTCGAAAATCAATTACTTCATTAATGGATATTCGTCCTGATTATGCGAATGTAAAGATTGGGAATGAAACGAAACAAGTATCACCAGAAGATGTACAAATTGGCGATTATATTATCGTTAAGCCAGGTGAGAAAGTACCATTAGACGGAAAAGTAATTGAAGGAACATCAATGGTAGATACTTCAGCATTAACTGGTGAATCTGTACCACGTGAAGTTGAAGTTGGAAATGATGTATTAAGTGGCTTTGTGAACCAAAACGGTGTATTAACAATTGAAGTTACAAAAGAGTTTGGTGAATCAACTGTATCGAAAATTTTAGATTTAGTTCAAAATGCAAGCAGTAAAAAAGCACCAACAGAAAACTTTATTACGAAGTTTGCGCGTTACTACACTCCAGTTGTAGTTATTACAGCGGCGATCATGGCGTTTATTCCACCGCTTATTTTAGAAGGGGCTACATTCTCTGAGTGGATTTATAGAGCTTTAGTGTTCTTAGTAATCTCTTGTCCATGTGCGTTAGTTGTATCCATTCCTCTTGGATTCTTTGGAGGTATCGGTGGTGCATCTAAAAGTGGTGTGTTAGTAAAAGGTAGTAACTATTTAGAAGCTTTAAATGATGTAAAATATATTGTTTTTGACAAAACAGGAACATTAACAAAAGGTGTTTTCAAAGTTACAAAAATGGAACCGAGCGAAGGTACTACAAGCGAAGAGTTATTAGAGTATGCGGCATTTGCTGAAGTGTATTCTAACCATCCAATTGCCCAATCTATTCGAAAGGCATATGGAAAATCAATTGATGAAAAAATAATCGATGATTATAACGAAATTTCTGGTCACGGTACAGTCGTAAAAGTACAAGGAAAAGAAATTTTTGCAGGTAATGCAAAATTAATGAGAAAAGAAAATATTGAATTTAAACAACCAGAAACAGTAGGTACATTAGTTCACGTTGCTGTAGATGGAAAATATGCAGGTTATATTGTTATTTCTGATGAGGTAAAAGAGGATTCGAAACAAGCGATTCAAAAGTTAAAAGAACTAGGTATTAAAAAGACAGTAATGTTAACTGGTGATGCAAAAACAGTTGGTGAAGCTGTCGGTAAAGAATTAGGCTTAGATGAAGTTCATGCGGAATTACTACCGCAACAAAAAGTAGAAGAGATTGAAAAAATTGATGCAGCGAAGCATGGAAAAGAAAAAATTGCCTTCGTTGGTGACGGTATTAACGATACACCAGTATTAGCCCGTGCAGACGTTGGTGTTGCGATGGGTGGTTTAGGATCAGATGCAGCAATTGAAGCGGCAGACATCGTTATTATGACTGATGAGCCTTCAAAAATTGCGACAGCTGTAAAAATTGCAAAACGCACAAGAAGTATAGTGTGGCAAAATATCATCTTTGCTTTAGGTGTAAAAGGGATCGTTCTATTACTTGGTGCCTTTGGTATTGCAACAATGTGGGAAGCTGTTTTCTCAGATGTTGGTGTGACACTACTTGCAGTGTTAAATGCAATGCGTGTATTACGAGTGAAAGATTTATAAAAAAGAGGACGCAACCTGCGTCCTCTTTTTTATTGGTTATTTTGTTGAAATTGATTTAATAAAATAATATCAAATATTATTTTACTTTTAAATAATATAATATTAAAATTTAAAAATAAAAAACATTCGTCGTATTATTTTAATATATTTTTTACAAATATCCATATAGTATTGAAAAAACAGAGAAGGAGAAACTTCTCTGTTTACTTTTGTATGTTTTTTTCAACTTGTTCTCGAACAGTTTGAATGTAATTCATTTTATGATCCCAACATTCTTGGCTTAAATCGACAGGATACTCTTCGGGATTTAAAGTTCGCATGTATTCTTCCCAAAATAGAGCGAGACTCTGTTCATTATATTGTTGAATATCTAATATACTTGGTAGTTCATATGTTCTTTCACCGTTAACGAAAATGTCTTTATGGAGTTCACGGGCTTCAAAGTTTGTTACGAATTTACTTATATATGTGTGAACTGGATGGAACATTTTTAAGCGCTCTTCTTTTCCAGGTTCTTCAGAATCTAACGCAATATAATCGCCTTCTGCATGATCGTTAACCCGATTGATAATACGATAAATTCGTTTCAGTCCTGGAGTGGTAATTTTTTCAGGATTAGATGAAATTTTAATCGTATCATTTAATTTTCCGCCAGTATCTTCAATTGCAACTAGTTTGTAAACAGCCCCTAATGCAGGTTGCTCAAAGGACGTAATTAATTTCGTCCCAACGCCCCATACGTCAATTTTTGCCCCTTGAGATTTAAGGTGCATAATTGTGTATTCATCTAAATCGCTAGAAGCGATAATTTTTGTATTTGTAAACCCTGATTCATCTAGTAGTTTTCGTGCCTTTTTCGATAAATAAGCCATATCACCACTATCAAGACGTATACCATAGAAATCAATACGATCCCCAAATTCTTTTGCAACACGAATTGCATTTGGAACACCAGATTTCAATGTGTCATATGTATCAACGAGAAAGACGCACTTCTTATGAGTTTCAGCGTATTTCTTAAACGCAACGTATTCATCGCGATATGCTTGAACGAAAGAGTGAGCGTGTGTGCCAGCTACAGGGATCCCGAAGCGTTTCCCAGCACGAACGTTGCTTGTAGAGGAGAAACCACCAATAAAGGCAGCGCGTGTCCCCCAAAGGGCGGCATCGAACTCATGGGCACGTCTTGTGCCGAACTCTAAAAGCTCATCATTACTTGCAGCATGTTTCATACGAGCAGCTTTTGTTGCAATTAATGTTTGGTAATTCACAATATTTAAGAGGGCGGTTTCAATAATTTGTGCTTCACCCAGTGGTGCATCAACACGTAATAAAGGCTCGTTATTAAATACAACTTCACCTTCTTGCATACTGCGAATCGTCCCAGTGAATTTCATATTTTGTAAATAATGAAGGAATTCTTCTTCAAATTTTAATTCTGCTAAATAAGCGATATCGCTTTCAGTAAAACTGAAATTTTCTATGTACTCTACAATTTTCTCAAGGCCAGCAAAAACAGCGTAGCCGTTCTCAAATGGAAGCTTTCGAAAATATAAATCAAAAACAGAACGGCGATTATGAATACCATCTTTCCAATATGTATAAGCCATGTTGATTTGATATAGGTCTGTATGTAAGGCATAACTATCGTCTTTATAATGAGTCATCGCGAGAACACCTCCATAATTTGGTTATAGTATACCAATTTTTCACCATTCGTAGCAAAGAAGAGATATTGAAGTGAAGTCAAGAGAGAAAAAAATGAAATTATGCATATTTTTTAGAAAATTTATATTTATCAATTTATATTTCTCCAGATTTTATGTATTATTAGAGTAATGGGGTAATGAGAATGGAGGAGGACAATGCAACAAACATTAGAAAAAATAGGCAAACAAGTCTTTTACAAACGGCTTCAGCAAAAAATGACACAAGAAGAATTATGTCAGGGCATTTGTTCTGTCTCATACTTAAGTAAGATTGAAAATGGAAAGATCGAAGCATCAGAAGAAATTCTACAATTGCTCTGCACAAGACTAGAAATTGCCGTGACGGATTTGAGAGATGTAGAAGAAGATGTGAAGGGGAAGCTGGATGAATGGTTAAATGCACTAGTTCATTTAGACAAGCAACAAGTAGAACGTATATATGAAGAGTTGCAAGGTGAAATGAAGCATGTGTTGGATTTTGAAATTATAAATTATTATAAACTGCTGTATACGCGATATTTAATTATGAAAAGGGACTTAGTAGCTCTTGAAGAAGAATTGGATAAGTTGAAAAAGGTGTATAAAAAATATTCACCATTTCAAAAAATGCTTTATACGTATAGTAGGGCGTTATTATATTCTTTACAGTATAAATATACACAGGCTTTGGAGTACTTACTGCAAACGGAAACCATGGCGAAGGCACTGGGCTATTATGAAACGGGGATATATTATAATTTAGCGCTCACATATAGTCAGATGGAAATAGACCACATGACTTTATACTTTGCCAATGTTGCGTTAGAAGGCTTTAAGAGTGAGTATAAGTTTAGAAATATAATTAATTGTAAATTTCTAATTGCATTTAGTTATACTCGAAAAAAACAATATAATGAAGCGATGGAAATCTATAATCATATTCTAAGAGAAGCAAATTCTTTTGCGGATAAAGATAATATTATGTCAATCGCTTTAAATAATATTGGTTATTTGTATTACCGTCAAAAGAATTATGTGAAGGCAAAAGAGTATTATATAGAATGTTTAAAGTATAAAAAAGAAGAGGATATGAATTATATTGATGCTATGTATGAACTATCCTTACAATGTATTCAATTGGGAGAATTTGAAGACGCGAAGAAATGGATTGAAAAAGGTATTTTTGCTGCAAAGAAAGCTGAAAGATACAAAGGAATGTTATATTTACTATTAAGTTTACAATATAAGTATTTTGAAAAAAGAGATACTTATAAAAGGTTTTTGGAAACAGAGGTAGTTCCTTTTTTTAAAGCTGAAAACAATATAAAAGATTTGAAAACTATATATTTAGAGTTGGCGGAGTACTTAGAAGAATGCGCAGATTTTAAAGAAAGTAATTATTATTATAAATTAGCAATAAAATTATTAGAAGAATAAAAAGGAGTGAGATTATGAAAAAGTTTATTGTAGGAACATTTGTAATTATGTCAATTGCGGCGATAGTATTAGATATTCAGTATGCTTGGAAACCAGATGTCCTTGGTCAAGAAGCTAAAACCGTTGAACAAATTAATTCATAATGAAGAAACCCCTTTCCAACCGGAAAGGGGTTTTTCAATATTTGTTCCTCAAAATTCTACAAAACTTGAGAAAATAATTATTTGAATTTTTAGTATATTAATAGTGGAAACATAATGCTAATATGAAACTACTCTTTTTCAAAAAAAATTTTTATTAGGGGGAAGGTTCATGAAAAAGAAAAGTTTAGCGTTAGTGTTAGCGACAGGAATGGCAGTTACAACGTTTGGAGGGACAGGCTCTGCATTTGCGGATTCTAAAAATGTACTCTCTACGAAGAAGTACAATGAGACAGTACAGTCACCTGAGTTTATTTCTGGTGATCTAACTGGAGCGACTGGTAAGAAAGCAGAATCTGTTGTGTTTGATTACTTAAACGCAGCAAAAGGTGATTACAAGCTAGGGGAAAAGAGTGCGCAAGATTCTTTCAAAGTGAAACAAGTGAAGAAAGATGCTGTAACTGATTCAACAGTAGTACGTATGCAACAAGTTTACGAAGGAGTACCTGTATGGGGTTCTACTCAAGTAGCTCACGTAAGTAAAGACGGTTCTTTAAAAGTATTGTCTGGAACAGTTGCACCTGATTTAGACAAAAAGGAAAAGTTAAAAAATAAAAATAAGATTGAAGGCGCAAAAGCAATTGAAATCGCGCAGCAAGATTTAGGGGTAACACCGAAATATGAGGTAGAACCAAAAGCGGACTTATATGTATATCAAAATGGTGAAGAAACAACATATGCATATGTTGTAAATCTAAATTTCTTAGATCCAAGTCCAGGAAACTACTACTATTTCATTGAAGCAGACAGCGGTAAAGTATTAAATAAATATAATAAATTGGATCATGTAGCAAATGAAGATAAATCACCAATTAAGCAAGAGGCTCCTAAACAGGATGCGAAAGCAGTAGTAAAACCTGTAACAGGAACAAATAAAGTAGGAACTGGTAAAGGTGTATTAGGAGATACGAAATCACTCAATACAACATTATCTGGCTCATCTTACTACTTACAAGATAATACGCGCGGAGCAACGATTTTCACATATGATGCGAAAAATCGTACTACATTGCCAGGAACTTTATGGGTAGATGCAGATAATGTTTTCAATGCAGCGTATGATGCAGCGGCAGTAGATGCTCATTACTATGCAGGTAAAACATATGATTATTATAAAGCTACATTTAATAGAAACTCTATTAATGATGCAGGGGCACCGTTAAAATCAACAGTTCATTACGGAAGTAAGTATAATAATGCATTCTGGAACGGCTCACAAATGGTATACGGAGATGGAGATGGTGTAACATTCACTTCATTATCTGGTGGAATTGACGTAATTGGTCACGAATTAACGCATGCTGTTACGGAAAATAGCTCGGACTTAATTTATCAAAATGAATCAGGAGCGTTAAATGAAGCGATTTCTGATATCTTTGGTACTTTAGTAGAATTCTATGATAACCGTAACCCAGATTGGGAGATTGGTGAAGATATTTACACGCCTGGTAAAGCAGGAGATGCGCTTCGCTCTATGAGTGATCCAGCGAAATATGGTGACCCAGACCATTATTCTAAGCGTTACACTGGTACTAGTGATAACGGTGGGGTTCATACAAACAGTGGTATCATTAACAAACAAGCTTATTTATTAGCAAATGGTGGTACGCATTCGGGTGTAACTGTAACGGGCATTGGTAAAGATAAGTTAGGTGCGATTTACTACCGTGCAAATACACAATATTTCACGCAATCTACTACATTTAGCCAAGCTCGTGCTGGTGCAGTACAAGCTGCAGCTGATTTATATGGTGCGACTTCTGCGGAAGTAGCGGCAGTTAAGCAATCGTTTAGTGCTGTTGGTATTAACTAAGGATTTAAAGGATAGCTATTAATAAAATACCTCAAAAATAAAGAAGGAGCATAGGCTCCTTCTTTATTTTTTTCTCCATTTTTTCCACAAATAATATAATCCGATACAACCTGCGATTGTCACAATCCACTTCGCTTCATTTGTTCCGTTCATGACTTGGTATGCCGAATATACTTCAATCAATAATGCCGGTATTTTACCTATTGTACTGGCAATACTGAAGGAGAGTAATGACATTTTCCCTAGAGCTGCAAATAAAGTCACGATACTTGATGGGATGAAAGGTATCAATCGAAACGATAGAACGAGTAGAAAGGCCTCTCTACCTTGTACATAAAGAAGACGCTCTACCTTTGGGTGCTTATTTACTTTATCGTGAGTGAACTTTTGAAGGCCTATGCGGTAAATATAAAACGAGATAATAGCCCCTAAGGCCTCACCTACGATCGAAATGATTGTGCCATTTGTTACACCGAAGAGCTGTATATTAATGGCGGTTAAAAAGATGCTAGGAATAACGCCTAAAAGACTAATGATGATGTTAATTAAGATACTAAGTGGAATTGCGATTGAATAGTATTCTGTTAAGAAATTTTGAATCGTTTCAGCCATTGTTTAAAATCCTTTATCTTTTTTTGCATTACACCATATTTCGTTTGTATAGGCAAGGGTAAATTTACATAATGTAGAAAAACGTTGATAAGAAGGGGGCTTTATACCTTATGTGGGTATTGGGTATATAAAAACAGGGGTATTTTAAAATGTTTTGAAAAACACTATAAAAACCTTTGTATGAAAGAGTTTTATAGTTATATTATCATTGTTTTTATATGGGAAATAATCATAAAATATAGGGGGTATATATTATAAAAGTCGAAAAATAGAGGATTGATGAAATTGCGCGGGTAAATATGGAAAAATAGATGAAAAAAATGAAAACTGATAGATTTTTTCGTTGTGAAATTGACTTTTAGTGAAGTTGCGATAATAATCATGAAAGAGGTGATATGATGAAACGAATAAGTAGTCTTTTCTTGAGTGGTTTATTGGCACTAATGCTGATCTTAAGTGGATGTGCAGGAAAAGAACAAAAAACAGAGAAACAAACAGGGAATCAATCGACATCAGTAGAAAAAATTAGTGATAATATTTTAGATGAAATGGAAGGGCCACCTAAAAATGGTCATACGATTGAAAGACATGTAGGCAAATCAGAAGAAGATTTGAAGAATCGCTTGAAGACAGATAAAGTATCAGCAGCAAGTACATACTATGACAAGGAAACAGCAACGAAAGCTGTAAAAGATAGTTTGAAGCAGCATGATAAGGAAATTCAAGACTGGTTAAAAAATTCTAAAGAGGCTCGTCTCGTATTAAATACAACACATTCATTCCCGGTTGGAAAAACGGTAATAAAGAAAAATATGAGTGTAAAAGACAAGTTGGTAAAAACTGTTACTGTTTTAGCAAGAGATAAGTCAGGAGAATTAGGGTTTAAGATTATTACTTCTTATCCATCTGATAAATAAGAAGGGGGAGTACATTATGTATACGACATTACAATACTTTCTTAAATCGTACTGTACGTTAAGTATTCATGAGGATGAAATAGTAAGCGTGATGGAAGAGTTTATTGAACAAGAAGACGAAGAAATTGTTTTGAAATTACGTGATGAATTAATAAATATGAAGAAAAAGAACGCGTGGGAAGAGGCGTGTGTATTAGCTGCGAAGCAAGGCAATCGTATGTGGTCTTTAGAAGAAACGAAAGACCATCTTGAAACTTTTTTACTATTACTGCAAAAGAAAAAGGCGTGATATAATCACGCCTTTTTCTTTATGCTATTCGGTGGATATTATCTATTCTTTTGGAGCGCTTTTATATACGCTTTTTGAAATTTGTCCATTTGATATTACTTCCCCGTTTTGTGTTACTTTTTTATACGTAACCGCTGTTATTTTATCACTAGTCCTACTAATTACTTGAGAAGAAACTTCAACATTTTTACCAGTATTTGTACCGAAAATGCGTGTAGTAATACTACCTCCATTTGAAAATGCTTGAATATAAATATGATTGCCCGTATTATTTTTAAATTTTAAATCTGGACCATAATCTGCTACTGCTGCATCTTGCCCAAGTGGTAAATAATTTACCGGCATAGAATGATTGCTTCGAGAAACAATGCCTAAATCTGCCCTTAAAGCTGCGCTGTATAATGTACTACTGACTTGGCAAACTCCTCCGCCTGCACTTTGTATTACTTTACCTTGTGAATATACTGCTGCAGATTTGTAACCATGTGCAGCATCAGTTACGCCAACGCGGCCGTTAAAACTAAACGTTTCATCAGGTGCGACAATAACCCCACTTAAAGTATTGGCTGACTTATTTACGTTAAATGATTGATTTCCGTTACGGCCGGCCATTGGAGTA
Organism: Bacillus sp. GC_Bacil_1; assembly: GCF_026540675.1. NCBI lineage: Bacteria > Bacillati > Bacillota > Bacilli > Caryophanales > Bacillaceae > Bacillus > Bacillus sp. GC_Bacil_1. The sequence continues at coordinate 19,997 of NZ_JALNUG010000021.1, read as the reverse complement.
GAATATTCAGCGATGACTTCTTTGATACCCATTTTCTGTATGTCTTCTGTAGAACGTTCTGGTTTTATAAATGTAACTGGCAATGTAACATCTGATTTACCAGTAGTAATAGCTTCGTTTGTTAAATCGTTTAGTTTCCCTTTATCAATTTTTTCTCCGTTTTGGCTTTGACTAACATTTACTGTTGAGCCTTCAATACTCAATTCTGCATTAACAGGATTTTTTAATGTTTCATTATATTTATCTTTTATAAAGGTTTCATAAGCTGTTGCATTTAATTGTGGTGTTAATTTATAGTCACGTTTTAATTCACCGTTTTCAGCTTGCTTACGCATTTTGTAACGATTCATTACGTTTCCTTCTTGTTCTTTGAAGATTTTGTCAATAATATCTTTCTCTTTATAATTTATCCCTAAATCTTTCCATGTGTAAGTTTGTTTATCGTTTTGGAATATGTAGGTAAGGGATTTTTGATCTAACTCAGTTACCTTTTGATTAATAATTGCTTGAATATCTTTCCTATTTTTTCCTTCGAGAGAAATACCTTCAAATGTAGTATTTGGTAATGCGGTAGTATTTAATTGATTATTTAATTTGGATACATATTGATATCCCCCAACACCGCCTACACAAAGTAATATGCCCCCAGCAATTGCAGAACCAATCAGTATTTTACTTAGCTTCATTTATTTCCCCCCAGAAATTTATGTATAAATATATGTATTACATTTTTTGTATAAAAATGATGAAAATAACATTATGTACGTACTAGTATACTATTATTTTCACTGTGTGTGTAATGTTTTCATAAAAAATGTTACATAGCTGTAATAATTGTCACTTCTTGTCACAATGTGTATGAAAAATATGTTGAAAAATATAATAAAAAGGCTGTCTAGAAAGATCTAGCAGCCTTTTTATTATAATTTTTTATGTTCATTTTTATTCGTAACACCGAGATGTTTTTGAAGGGTAGTTGAAATAGTGTCGACGCTTTTTTCATTTGGAACGTAATAATAAATACCACCTATATATTTATCTGTACCTTCTACTTGCATTTTTTCCATCTTTAAATTTGAATCCATTGAATTTTTTGTAATTGTCATCATATCATCAAACGTTAAATTGGTTTTTAAATCCTTATCGACAGCGTCTAGTAGGCCACCGATTTTATTAATGGAATTAAGAGATAGTGCCTTTTCAGCAATGGCCTCTAATACAAGCTGTTGTCGTTGGCCACGCATATAATCACTATCGATATGACGAGTTCTAGCTAGCGCCAATGCTTCTTCTCCATTTAAATGTTGACGTCCTTTTTTAAGATGAATTGCATCTGCTTCATCTTTACTATTTTGCTCTGTGAACTCAACTGGAACGTCTACAGTAATACCACCAAGAGAATCAACAATTTTAATAAAGGATTTAAAGTTGAATTTTACATAGTAATCAACTGGAACATCTAAAAAGTTCTCTACCGTATCAATTGTGCTGTCTACACCACCGAATACGTGCGCATGTGTAATTTTATCGTATTTATCACGTGATTTAATGTAGACGCGTGAGTCACGTGGAATGCTTACAAGTTTAACGGATTTATCGTTTTTATTAATTGTTGCAAGTAATAACGCATCTGTTCGAGTCGCTTTTCCATAACCTTTTTCCCTAATTTCACTTTCATCAACACCCATAATAAGTACGGAAATGTTGTCGGTCATAGGTTTAACAGCTTTTTCACGTTTACTGGACTTATCTCCTCGACCTAGTTCAGCATAAGCATTATTTAAGACGGACTTTGCTTTACTGTATATATGGAAGGAGTAGCCTCCTGCTCCAAGTGCTACAATTAGTAATGGAATAAGAAGGAACCAAAGTAGGCGTTTTTTCTTTGAGCGTCCTTTTTTGGCTCGCTTATTGTTGTTCGTGTCGGATTTCATCATTTTTTCTCCTTTAAAACTATCAAAGTGTATACATTTAGAAGTGTATTCAAACACATAAAAAATATTTTACGCTAAATAAAAGCGATTGTACATGTATAAAAAATAGATGTCTTGATTATTTATAAGACACCTATTCGTTATTGTATACAAAAGATAGAGATAAGAAAATGATAAAATTTTACCTAATTACAACATAATGCTTACGATAATTGCAGATAAAATGCTAACGAGAGTAGCTCCATATAGTAATTTAAGGCCAAACCTCGCAACAACGTTTCCTTGTTCCTCGTTTAGTCCTTTTACCGCACCTGAAATAATACCAATGGAAGAGAAATTGGCAAAAGACACAAGGAAAACAGAAATAATACCAACTGTACGGGGGGAAAGGCTATTAGAAATTTTACTGAGGTCCATCATTGCAACAAATTCATTTGTTACAAGCTTCGTTGCCATAATGCTGCCAGCTGCGACAATTTCAGAACTTGGTACACCGATAAGGAATGCGATAGGTGCAAATATATAGCCGATTAATTGTTGGAACGTAATACCGAATATAATGAGGAACAGGTCATTAATACAACTAATTAATGCGACGAATCCGATGAGCATAGCGCCGACAACAATGGCTACACGAAAACCATCAAGAATGTATTCTCCAAGCATTTCAAAAAAGCTCTGTTTTTCACCTTTGATTTCTAAAATATCTTCGTCATCTTTAACGTCGTAAGGGTTAATGATGAGTACGATAATAAAACCGCTAAATAAATTGAGAACGAGTGCAGTTACTACATATTTAGGTTCAATCATTGTCATATAGGCACCTACGATAGACATAGATACGGTTGACATAGCAGAGGCACAAAGTGTATAAAGACGGTGTTTTGGAATTTGAGCTAATTGCTTTTTCACTGTAATAAAAACTTCTGATTGGCCGACAATGGCAGAGGCAATAGCGTTGTAAGATTCTAATTTCCCAAGACCATTTATTTTACTAAGAAAGTACCCGATCCAATGAATAAAAAATGGTAGTATTTTGAAATGTTGTAATATGCCAATTAAAACAGAAATAAAGACGATTGGTAATAATACATTAAGGAAAAATGGCATTTCACCTTTATTTGCAAGACCACCAAATACGAAATTTATTCCATTAGCAGCATACTCGAGTAGCTTGGTAAACAAACTGGAAATGATTCTAATTAGTATGAGGCCGACTTCTGTATTTAGTAGTAAATAGGTTAAAATTAACTGTATAATAAGCATGATAAAAATTGGTTTAAATTTAATATGCTTCTTATTATTGCTAGCAATATAAGCGAGCAAGAAAACAACAATTAGTCCGACGAAAAAAGTAATGAATTTCATGATAAGCCCCCTAAAAGAGATATTCTGCTATATATGTTTTTCATTTCAAGAGAGAATATGCATCTTTGGTAAAGAAAGGAATAGAGAGAGTATGAATATATGTAGAGTGCATCACGTTGCAATTATTTGTTCGAATTATGAGACGTCAAAGTATTTTTATACTAGAATATTAGGATTTAAAGAACTGAATGAAGTATATAGAAAGGAACGAGATTCTTATAAATTAGATTTATGTGTAGGAGAAGAGTATCAAATCGAATTATTTTCATTTCCAAATCCGCCTGAGCGCAAAAGTTTTCCAGAAGCAGCAGGTCTTAGACATTTAGCATTTGCTGTTACAAATATAGAAGAAGCTGTGAAGCATTTAAATCAATGTGGTGTTGAGACAGAATCGATCCGTATTGATGAAATAACGGAGAAGAAATTCGTCTTTTTCCAAGATCCCGATGGTTTACCTTTAGAATTGTATGAGGTTTGAAAATTGGTGGATTTTATATAGAGTTGCTTTCCAATAATTGAAGAAACTAAAGTGAAACTTCTTTTTAAAAGGAGGTGTAACTTTAGCTAAGAAAGCTAAAGGACATATGTGGATATTTTAAAATTATTGATGGTAGTCATTCTTATTGGGTTAACAGCATTTTTTGTGGCTGTTGAGTTTGCAATTATTAAGGTACGTAGCAGTCGTATTGATCAACTCGTTAGCGAAAAAAGACGAGGTGCACTGGCAGCTAAAAAGGTAACTTCAAATTTAGATGAATATTTATCGGCCTGTCAGCTAGGTATTACAATTACTGCTTTAGGGCTCGGGTGGTTAGGGGAACCAACTATTAAACATTTACTCGAGCCGTTGTTTTTAAAATTACAATTCTCACCTGCAATTTCCAGTACAGTTTCATTTATTATTGCCTTTGCAGTAATTACATTTTTACATGTTGTCATTGGGGAACTTGCTCCAAAGACATTTGCTATACAAAAAGCAGAACAAGTTAGCTTATTGTTATCGAAACCACTTATTTATTTTTACCGAGTTATGTATCCGTTTATTTGGGCTTTGAATGGTTCAGCGAGGGTTGTAACTGGTTTATTCGGATTACATCCAGCTTCTGAACATGAAGTAGCTCATTCAGAAGAAGAATTAAGGTTAATCTTATCTGAGAGCTATGAGAGCGGAGAGATTAACCAAAGGGAATTTAAATATGTAAATAATATTTTTGAATTTGATAATAGAGTAGCAAAAGAAATTATGGTACCTCGTACGGAAGTTGTAGGCTTATATGAGGACGAACCATTTGAAACACATATTAAAGTAATCGCACAAGAAAAGTACACGAGATATCCTGTATTTGGTGAAGATAAAGATGAAATTATTGGGATGGTTAATGTAAAAGATTTATTTATTCGTTATATGGATGGGAATCGGGACGAGGAGTGCTCGATTATGCCATATACAAGGCCAGTTATTGAAGTGCTAGAAAATATTCCAATTCATGATTTACTATTACAAATGCAAAGAAAACACATTCCATTAGCTGTATTGTATGATGAATATGGTGGTACAGCAGGGATTGTTACACTAGAAGATATTTTAGAAGAAATTGTTGGAGAAATTCGAGATGAATACGATGAAGATGAGAATCCACCTATAGAGCATGTAAGTGAAGGTTATAAAATCGTAGAGGGAAAAGTGCTTATTAGTGAAGTAAATGATTTGCTTGGCATACATTTAATTGCTGATGATGTAGATACAATTGGTGGCTGGATTATGGTACAAAAACAAATCGTTGCTGAAGGAGATGTTATTGAGAAACACGGTTTTTATTTTAAAGTCCTTGAAAAGGATATGCATCAAATTAAACGAGTGGAAATAAGGAAAGTAGAAGAATGATTTTCTATAAACTTTAATAAAAAGGATATACAGAAAAATAAATGTTTGCGCTTTCAAAAAAGGTGCTATATAGTGAAGGTGGATACTGAAAAATTCTTCTGAATGATACTCGTGTTTTTAGAGGGCGGATTTTTTGGATAAGGATTTAGAATGAAAAAGTATAGGTGATAAAAATGATAGCAACGAAGGATATACGTATAGAAAAAGATTTTTTAGGTGAAAAAGAAGTACCAAATGCAGCTTATTATGGTGTACAAACATTACGTGCCGTAGAAAACTTCCCAATTACAGGATATCGCATTCATCCATCACTCATTACAGCAATGGCAATCGTGAAAAAAGCGGCGGCACTTGCGAATATAGATACTGGTTATTTAGCTAAAGACATTGGACATGAAATTGCAGAAGCAGCGCAAGAAATTGTTGATGGAAAGTTTCATGATCAATTTATCGTGGATCCTATTCAAGGCGGAGCCGGAACTTCTATTAATATGAATACAAATGAAGTAATTGCGAATAGAGCGTTAGAACGTATGGGGTATGAAAAAGGTGCGTATGCGAAAATTAGTCCAAACACTCATGTGAACATGGCCCAATCAACGAACGATGCGTTTCCAACAGGGATTCATATTGCAACTCTTATGATGTTAGAAGAGCTTCTTATTACAATGGAAGCACTTCATTCTGCTTTTCGTAAAAAAGCAAAAGAGTTTGATCACGTTATTAAAATGGGACGCACACATTTACAAGATGCAGTTCCAATTCGCCTTGGACAAGAATTTGAAGCGTATAGCCGAGTGCTTGAGCGTGATATAAAAAGAATTAAACAGTCTCGTCAACATTTATATGAAGTGAATATGGGGGCGACAGCTGTTGGTACAGGATTAAATGCAAATCCTACGTATATTGAACAAGTGGTAAAACATTTAAGAACGTTTAGTGGATTCCCACTTGTTGGTGCAGAGCATTTAGTTGATGCAACGCAAAATACAGATGCATACACAGAAGTATCTGCAGCACTTAAAGTATGTATGATGAACATGTCTAAAATTGCAAACGATCTTCGTATTATGGCGTCTGGTCCACGTGTTGGGTTAGCTGAAATTCAATTGCCAGCACGTCAGCCGGGTTCATCGATTATGCCAGGTAAAGTAAATCCAGTTATGGCAGAAGTGATTAACCAAGTCGCATTCCAAGTAATCGGAAACGATCATACAATTTGCTTAGCATCAGAAGCAGGACAATTAGAGTTAAACGTAATGGAGCCTGTGCTTGTATTTAATTTAATTCAATCTATAAGTATTATGAATAATGGATTCCGTGTATTCCGTGAATATTGTATTGAAGGAATTACAGCAAATGAAGAATTGCTGAAGCAATATGTTGAGAAAAGTGTTGGAATTATTACAGCAGTTAATCCTCATATTGGTTATGAAGCAGCATCTCGTATTGCACGTGAAGCAATTGAAACAGGAAAATCTGTTAGGGAGTTATGTTTAGAACATGGTGTACTGACAGAAGAGGAATTGGATATTATTTTAGATCCATTCGAAATGACTCACCCTGAAATTGCTGGAGCTTCTTTATTAAAAAATAAAAAAATGTAATGTGAAAAACACCGATCCATTTGGATCGGTGTTTTATTTTTAAAAGATATTAAATACAGCGTTTAATTGAAGTAAGCTAATAACAGCTAAGAAGATTAAACTGTATTTCATTGCTGTTTTAAATAGAGCAGATTCTTTCCCAACTAGTCCAACTGCGGCACAAGCAACTGCTACAGATTGTGGTGAAACCATTTTTGCCATTGTACCACCTACTACGTTTAAGGCAACGAGTGTAGAAGGAACGATGTTTAACTGGTCTGCTGTTACTGCTTGAAGTGGTGCGAATAAAGAACCACTTGAAACTACTGAACCTGTAATGAATACGCCAATCCATCCTAAGATTGGAGAAAGAACTGGGAATGCATTACCAGTAGAAGAGAATGCAAGTCCAAGTGTAGATGACATACCAGAGTAGTTCTCTACGTAAGCTAAAGCGATAACGCTACAAATTGTATATACTGGAGCTTTTAATTCTTTCATTGTTTCAATCATTAATTCTTTAACCATTTTACCTTTTACGCGGTAAACGATAAGTGAAACGATAATTGCTAGTACAATCGCAGTAGTTGTAGAAGAGAATACATCGAATTTGAAAACAGCTGCGAAAGGTGTATCAGCTTTTGTAATTGGTGTAGTTTTCATAACAGCATTATGAAGACCAGGGAACTGAATGTTAAATACTAAGTTCGCTAACGCACCATCTGGAGCAAATAAAGCTTTAATCGGTTTTAAGTTAAAGATTGTTACAAATGCAGTTAAGAATACGAATGGAGACCAAGCATATAAAATTTGATTGAATGTATGTGATACTTTAGTTTCTTGTTTTTCTTCTTTAGTAGAAGATTTTGGTTGCCAAACACGTAAGAATAATGCAAGAGCAATCATACTTACAACGGCTGCGAAAATATTAGTAAGTTCTGCACCTAAGAAGTAAGTTACAGCGAATTGAGTAATTGCGAAAGAAACACCACTTACAAGAATACCTTGCCAAGTTTCTTTAATACCTTTAATTCCATCGACCATTGAAACAAGTAAGAAAGGTAAGATGATACTAATGAAAGGTAAAATAAGAACAGTTTGACGACCGATAGTTAATGCGTCAAGTTCAGTTAATTGTGCTGGTACTGTAACTGGAATACCCATAGCACCCATAGCACCACCAGCGATATTAGCTACTAAACAAATACCTGCTGCTTTTAATGGGTTAAATCCCATACCTACAAGTAGTGCAGCTGTAATAGCAACTGGAACCCCTAGACCAGCTGCGCCTTCTAAGAAAGCACCGAAAGAATAAGCGATTAATAATACTTGTAAACGTTGATCATTTGTAATGCTTGAAATACTATCGCGAATAATATTGAATTGCTCTGTTTTAACAGTTAATTTGTAAAGGAAAATTGCGGCGATAACGATAGTACAAATTGGATAAAATCCAGATAAAACACCGAATCCGGCAGATGCTACAGCTACTGTTGCTGGCATTTTATAAACAAATATTGCAAGGATAATAGCGACAATCACACTATAAAGACCAGCCATGTAACTTTTCATTTTGAATCCCATTAAACAAATGATGAAACAAAAGATTGGAAGTGCTGCGATTAGTGCAGATAGCCAAATATTGTTTAATGGGTCATAAATTTGTGTCCAAGTACTCATAATAATGACAACTCCTATCTATTATATGTGAAGAAATTCACATTATTTGTGAAACTATTCACAATCAACTTACATGCTTAGTATATTCTCCTTCAACACTATTGTCAACGTAAAAAAGTATAATTATTCCATAATAGTGTTAAAAGAAAAGCTTTGTTCATAAAGTAGACAAAAAACACACTCAAATGAATTTAAGTGTGCTGTATAAGTTATTTGCATATTATTTTGCTTATTCAGATGGCATGTTCCTTATAGGCGTATATTAGATGCATCTTTTATATCGAGTATAAAGTTTGATATATGAACTGATCTGTCCTGTTTGATCTAGTGAGGGAGGAATGGTGAGTAGATTTAATAGGAAGTTTGGCACAACAGTCCAACCGCTTGCAATACGAATAAAAAATTAGAAACAAATTTTTAATACCACATCATCTCTTTTTACTGAAAATTCCTTTTAGCGTAACAAAGAGGTTAAGTATAGTTCAGCTACATTACGATAGGTTATCAATTATAGACGGTATTTTACAATACCGTTACTGTGCATTTCAATGAGGTGAAAATATAACAAAAAGCCTGATAAAACAACGTTTGCAAGCAAAGTATTCGTAGGCCATTATTTTGCTTTTTCGTTATATCATATAGTATAATATTCAAAATCAACAAGGATTTTTTCCTGAATTTTTGTTGATGAAAATGGAAAAATTTTTCGGCTTTATAGGTTGATAAAGTTATGTCGTAACAGGAAATATAAGAACAGATATATAAATAAATAAAAAGAACATAAAAACGCAAATAAAAACGAAAATGAGGGGAACTTTATGAGCCAAAATCAATTCGAATGTCGTATTTCAGAAGAAGATGTACAAATGTTAAGAGCGTTAGCTCACCCACTTCGTCTACGTCTAGTAATGGAACTTATGCAAAGAGGAACATGTAATGTAACACAACTACAGGAAGTATTAGAAATTCCGCAATCAACGGTTTCACAACATTTAACGAAGTTAAAGCAAAATAAAGTAGTGCGCTTTGAAAGACGAGGATTAGAAGTGTATTACCAAATCCATAATGATAAAGTAAGTGCGGTAGTAAAAACATTATTTTCTTAAAATTTGAATATTATGGAAAAAGACGTGTAGAATATACGTCTTTTTTTATTTGTCGGAAAGGTAGCGAGAGAGTAAATATTAGCATGTGAGGAAGAAATGACTATCAATCAACATGCTGCTTTACGGAATATATTCTAAAAGGAAAAGAAAAAATAGAAAGGAGTGTAGTAAGCAAAAGGAGGGATATTAGTATGGATGTGAAACGTGTGAAACAAATCTTATCTTCTTCAAGTAGAATTGACGTTACATATGAGGGCGTACCAGTATGGATTGAGAGCTGTGATGAGCAGAAGGGGAGTGCTCAAGTGTATGATGTATCTAATCCTGGTGAGAGCGTTCATGTGGACGTGACAGCTTTAGAGGAGAAATAATAAAAAAGACGCTTCTAATTTTAGAAGCGTCTTTTTGTTATTCCATCATATGTGCAATTTTCTTAGAGAACATAAGAAGTACTAATCCCAGTACAATTACGATAATACCGATGCTTGCGAATACTTCTAAATATCCTAAAGATTGAGTGAAAGCGGCTAATTGTCCTGCTAATAAGTTTGCGAAGCCAGTACCAGCTAACCATACACCCATTAATAATGATGCTAATTTAACAGGAGCGATTGCACTTACCATAGATAATCCGATTGGTGATAAGAATAACTCACCGATTGTGTGGAACATGTAAGTGAATACAATGAATAGTAAGTTTGCTTTCATTGTAATGTTACCTTCATCGCTACCAGTTTTTAAAACAGCTAAAGTTAGAACTAAATATCCAATCCCTAGTAAAATCATACCTAATGCCATTTTTGTTGGGATTTTTAAATCACCATTTTTTGTTTTTGAAAGCTTAATCCATAACGCAGAAACAGGTAATGCTAGTAAGATAATGAATAGTGGGTTTACAGATTGGAACCAAGGTGTTGGAATTGTAAATCCACCAATTGTACGATCTACGAACTTATCTGTGTAAAGTGTTAAAGAACTACCAGCTTGTTCAAAGCCTGCCCAGAAGAATACAACGAAACAAGTTAAAATTAAAATTGCAACAGTACGTTTTTTCTCTTGTGGTGTTAAAGGTTTTTTCTCAACAGCTTTTGCATTTTGTTCTTTAGATTTTTTACCCACAACTGTTGTTCCAGCTGATCCTAAGTAACGAGGTGCTAATAAGTTAAATGCAATCTGTCCAATAATCATACCGATACAAGCTGTTAAGAAACCGTATCTATAATCTGCGAAGTACCCGCAAATGAATGGAGCGATAAGAGCTCCTAAGTTAATCCCCATGTAGAAGATAGTGAAGGCACTATCACGACGAGAATCGTTGTCGCTATATAATTGACCTAATAAAGTCGAAATATTCGGTTTGAAGAATCCGTTACCGATAACTAATAATCCTAATCCTAAAAATAGTCCAGTTTTCGTATTCATTGAAAATAGTACGAAGTTACCAAGCGCCATAATGATACCACCAATAGTAATGGCATGTCGCTTCGTAATGAAATGGTCAGTTAACCAACCACCAATAATAGGTGTGAAATATACAAGCATTGTGAAAATACCGTAAATTTGAACTGCAACTGCTTTATCAAATCCTAAACCGCCGCTTACTAAGCTCGTTGTTAAATAAAGAACTAATAAGCCACGCATTCCGTAATAACTAAATCTTTCCCATGCCTCTGTAAAGAACAACAAGTATAACCCTGGTGGATGTTTTTTTGGTGATTGTTGCTCTCCAGCTTTGTCTAATTTTAAAGCTGCATCCATGTTTGTTTCCCCCTAATCCTGTATAACGGATATTTATGTAATCATTTTAATTTACAAAATATTTAGAAGTCAATAGAATTATATGGAAATAGAAAGAAAATTTCTAAAAAAGTTCTATTTTTCTTCAACCGTTACTGTATTTTGCCCTGAAAACGAGATGATAAGCGTTTTCAAATGTAATAATTGAATTCTAAAAGAAAATAAAATAGTGATTAATCAGAAAATTTAGATTAAAAAATCTATTCTGATATAAAGAAAATATATTCTATTTACTTTTATAATATAACATATTGGGAATAAAAATACAAAATGAAATAATGTGACACTTCAGTGAAATGAAAAAACCAGCTCCATCAAAGAGAGAGCTGGTTAGAATGAAATTATTTAACAAAGCGCTTTTCGATATCATCTAGTAATAGGTTAGCAGCCATTACACCGCCAGCTGTATTCCAAATAACATCGTCGACTTTGTATGCTTTACCATTTTTTACGGCATTTAAATTTTTAAATAGAGGATCGTTTATATATTCTTTTTCTAGTTCAGATCCTTTTTTCTCATTTCCTTTATCGAATGTGAAGTAGAATAATACGTCACCATCCATAGCAGAAATACGCTCTTTAGATACGTTACGCTCTGCAAAATCATCTTTGTTTTGATCTCCAGGACGTTTAAATCCAAGTTCTTTTAAAATAACACCAGAGAATGTATCGCCATGATAAATACGAACATCACCAGGCATGAAACGAACCATAGAGATTTCTTGATTTACTTTATCGCCAAGTTTGCCTTTTAAATCTTTCATACGTGATTCGTAATCAGCTAAAACTTTTTGACCTTCTTTTTCTTTATTTAATGCTTTTGCATAAAATTTGAAGTTATCTTTCCATTCCCCACGTAATGTTTCTGAGAACACAGTAGGTGCAATTGCTTTTAGTTGTTCGTACACTTTTTCGTGACGCATTTTGTTACCGATAATTAAGTCTGGTTTTAAAGAAGCAATTGTTTCAACGTTAACTTGTCCTTCATCACCAACAACTTTTACATCTTTCATTTTATCCTTAATATGTGGATACCATGGATCACCAGTCCAAGACTTTACAGCACCAACTGGTTTCACACCTAATTCAAGTAAAGCTTCAGTTCCTTCATTTGTTAAGATAACTACACGTTTTGGATTAGCAGGAACTTCTGTTTTACCCATTGCATGTTCTACAGTAACCACTTCTTTTTTATTATCTTCTTTTGTAGATTCTTCTTTGTTATTTGATTTTCCACAAGCGCTTAAAAGCATTGAAAATGCTAGTAAAAATACAAATACTGTAAACGATTTTTTCCGCATGAAATTCATTATGTACCCCCTACATGTTGAGAATATTTTTCAATAGCAAGCATGATATTAAGCCTTTATCTTTTGATTGTCAATACATATGGTTGAAAATAATTCTCATTTCCGTTGACAATAAGAATTAAGTTGAAATACACTTACAACGTATCATTATACATTGAAGGGGAAACGCTGCATGTTATTAAAAACAAATCAAGCAAAATGGATTGGATTATTTGTTGGAATCATTGCAGTCGTTATTTGTATTTGGGGAAGTATTATTTTCGGATATACAAATACGAGCTGGAAATTAGCGCTAGATGCTTTTTTCCATTTTAATGGTTCTAATGAACATATTATTATTCAAAATGTGCGCCTTCCAAGGGCACTTATAGCAGCAAGTGTTGGTGCTAGTTTAGCCATCGCGGGTTGTCTTATGCAAACTTTAACTAAGAATCCACTTGCTTCTCCAGATTTTATTGGATTAAATTCAGGTGCTGCGTTCTTCATAGTTGTAGCAATTGTAATCTTTTCAGTAACATCATTATCAGCTTTCACATGGATTGCCTTTTTAGGAGCGGCGGTTGCCGCTGTACTTGTATTTGCTTCTAGTTCTTTAGGAAAAGAAGGGACTACTCCTCTTAAGTTAACGTTAGCAGGGGTCGCAATTAGTGCGTTATTTTCATCATTAACACAAGGATTACTTGTGTTAAATGAAAAAGCGCTTGAAGAGGTATTATTTTGGCTTGCCGGATCTGTGCAAGGGAGAAAGTTAGAAATTTTACAATCTGTATTCCCATATTTATTAATAGGATGGATTGCATCTCTTATGATGGCAGGGAAAGTAAATACATTGATGATGGGAGAAGACGTCGCGAAAGGACTTGGACAACGAACAATTTTAATGAAATCATTCGTGTTACTTATTATTGTACTATTGTCTGGTGGTTCAGTTGCGGTTGCTGGCCCAATTGGATTTATTGGAATTATTACTCCGCATTTTGCTAGATTTCTTGTTGGAGTTGACCACAGATGGAGAGTGCCTTATAGCGGATTGTTAGGTGCAATACTACTAATATTGGCTGATATAGCAGCAAGATATGTCATTATGCCACAAGAAGTACCAGTAGGAGTTATGACAGCATTTATTGGAGCACCGTTCTTTATTTATATTGCACGTAAGAGAGGGCTTAGCAAATGAAGAAATATATTCCGTTTCGTATAGGAAAAGGCGAGCTCTCGTTTTTAATGTATAAACGAGCTTGTCTCGTCTTGTTAAGTTTACTAGTTGTTTTAATAGGATTATTCTTTGCGAGCGCAGGTATGGGAGACATGAAAATTGCTCCTTATGACGTATGGCAAGCAATTACCGGAAATGGCGATGCAATGTCAAATATGGTTGTAAATAAGTTTCGTATGCCACGTATTTTAATTGCTATCCTCGTAGGAATTGCGCTTGCGGTAGCGGGCTGTATTTTACAAGGGCTCGTTCGAAATCCACTTGCTTCTCCTGATATCATCGGGATTACGGGCGGGGCAAGTGTCGCAGTTGTATTATTTTTAGCGTTATTTAGTGATAAAAATAATGCACTAACGGTAAGTATTCATTATATGCCGCTCGCAGCTTTTGCAGGAGCAACGATTGTAGCGGTTTTTGTATACTTATTTGCATGGCAAAATGATGGATTATCACCAATTAGTCTCGTTTTAATTGGTGTTGGATTTTGGGCATTAACGAAGGCGGCGACAACATTATTTATGTTGCTAGCACCAATTTATCAAGCGAGCCAAGCGAATGTATGGATTACGGGTACCGTTTACGGCTCTTCTTGGCAAAATGTTATGGTACTTGCGCCTTGGGTTCTCATTTTAACAGTAATATCATTTATCGCAGCTAGGCATTTAAATGCACAAGAGCTAGGGGATGATATAGCGGTAGGACTTGGGGTTCCTTTAACGAAGTCGCGTGTATTTATGTTATTACTTAGTACAGCTTTAATTGGTGGTGCGGTAGCTTTTGCCGGAGGGATTGGATTTGTCGGTTTAATGGCACCTCATATTTCACGAAGATTAGTTGGTTCTTTATACGGTGCATTACTCCCAGTTGCAGCTATTGTCGGTGCAATTCTAGTACTTGCTGCAGATTTAATAGGGCGTACAATTTTCACACCACTTGAAATTCCAGCAGGGGTATTTACATCAGCAATTGGTGCACCTTATTTCATTTATTTACTTTATAAAAGTCGGAATTCATAAAGGGAGATGAATATGCAAAAAGCATTGGAGACGAAACGCTTGACGTTGTCTTATGGTGAAACAATTATTATTGATGAGCTGAACTTAGAAATTCCAAAAGGAGAAATTACAATTTTTATCGGTTCTAACGGTTGCGGGAAATCAACTTTATTACGTTCACTAGCCAGATTATTAAAGCCAACAAATGGTGATATTTTTTTAGATAATCAAGCAATTCAAAGTATGCAAACGAAGCAAATTGCTCGTCAAATGGCGATTTTACCGCAAGGACCACAAGCACCAGAAGGACTTACAGTATTACAACTTGTAAAGCAAGGACGCTATCCATATCAAACATGGCTGAAGCAATGGTCAGAAAAAGACGAGGAAATGGTACAGAAGGCACTTGCAGCAACAGGTATGACAGAATTTGCTGAGCGTGATGTGCATGCTCTTTCAGGTGGGCAGCGTCAACGTGCTTGGATCGCAATGACACTTGCACAAGATACAGATATCATTTTACTGGATGAGCCAACTACATACTTAGATATGACTCACCAAATTGAAGTGCTAGATTTATTATTCGAATTAAATGAAACAGAACAAAGAACAATTGTTATGGTATTACATGATCTGAATTTAGCATGCCGCTATGCAGATAACATTGTAGCAATTCAAGATAAACAAATATATGCACAAGGTAAACCTGAAGAAGTGGTAGATGAGAAACTAGTACGTGATGTATTCCGAATGGAGTGTCAAATTAGTACGGATCCGTTGTTTGGAACACCGCTTTGTATCCCTCACGGAAGAGGAAGACGTGTAGTTAAAGAAGTTGCTCAGGCAATGAGATAAAAAAACGATGAGTGAGTCATCGTTTTTTTTATTTGGTACAAGAAAATAAGAGGAAGAGAGGAATACGTAAGCGACGTTTATACTCTTCTTCATCTTGAAAATAGGTTGGATTTGGTGTAGCTTCTTTTAATGATGTAATGGTAAATCCAGCTTGCTGTAATAATGTGAAATACTCTTCCGTTGTACGATGATATTTAATAACTTCTTGGTCAATCCATGGTTCAACCCGTTTGCCTAGTTTAAAATAATCATCGACGAGCCAACTCGTTCTTTTACCACTTGTTTGTAAGCTTTCAAATGAAGAAGTAATAACGGGATGTTGAACGCTAAAGATAAAGGTGCCATTTGTTTTTAAAGTTTGAAACACATTTTGAAAAATGATATCAAGATGTTCAATATAATGTAAGGCGAGTCTAGAGGTTACTAAATCAAAAGTGGAAGAGGGATAGGTATAATCTTTGAGGTTTAAAAAATGAACACATCCATTTTTATTTTCTAGTTGTTTTTTAGCTTTTCCATACATAAGCTCGGAGCCTTCAATGCCGGTGTAAGAGTAGCATCCCTTTTCTAATAATTCCGCACCAAACTTAGCATCACCACAGCCTAAATCGAGAATTTGTTTTCCTTGCACATGACCAATGAGCTGAAAGAATACTGGTTTTTCAATGGATTCATTTGGGCTATTTTCTCGGTATTTTCGTTTCATATATTGTTCGAAAAATGCTGTGTTATTGTATACATCAGATTCTGTAAATGCCATGTTTGAAGCCTCCCTAAATATTTTTTTAATTCTCTCAAATATGAAAAGTAAATGATAGATTTATTGTAATGAATCATATATAATCTAGAATTGTAAGCGGTTACTTTAAACTATTTTTCTATAATAAATTCTGAAAACGTGTTAAGCTAGTAGAGGGATTATTAGAACTATTAAGACAATAATCCGCTTACATGAACGATGGGAGGCTTCACAATGTCTAGTAAAACACTTGCGAAATTTTTAGAAGAAAATTTAGAGGATTTAAAATCAAAGGGGCTTTATAACGTAATTGATCCGCTTGAGAGTTCGAATGGACCAATCATTACAATTGGCGGAAAAGAATATATTAACTTATCTTCAAACAACTATCTTGGATTAGCAACAGATAGCCGTTTGCAAGAAGCAGCAATTGGTGCTATTCATAAGTACGGTGTTGGAGCAGGGGCTGTTCGTACAATTAACGGTACTTTAGATTTGCATATTAAGTTAGAAGAAACAATTGCAAAGTTTAAACATACAGAAGCAGCAATTGCTTATCAATCAGGATTTAACTGTAATATGGCAGCGATTTCAGCTGTTATGGATAAAAATGATGCGATTCTTTCAGACGAATTAAATCATGCATCTATTATTGACGGTAGTCGTCTATCAAAAGCAAAAATTATTGTTTATAAACATTCTGATATGGAAGATTTACGCCAAAAAGCAATCGCGGCGAAAGAATCAGGTCTTTACAATAAATTAATGGTAATTACAGACGGTGTTTTCTCAATGGATGGAGATGTTGCAAAACTACCAGAAATTGTTGAGATTGCAGAAGAGTTAGATTTAATGACATACGTAGATGATGCACACGGTTCAGGTGTACTTGGAAAAGGTGCAGGAACTGTAAAGCACTTCGGTCTTTCTGATAAAGTTGATTTCCAAATTGGTACATTATCAAAAGCAATTGGGGTAATTGGTGGATATGTAGCAGGGAAACAAAACTTAATTGACTGGTTAAAAGTTCGTTCACGTCCATTCTTATTCTCTACAGCATTAACACCAGCTGATGCGGCAGCTTGCATGAGATCAATTGAAATCTTAATGGAAAGCACAGAGTTACATGATCGTCTATGGGAAAACGGTCGCTATTTAAAACAAGGGTTAAAAGAACTTGGCTTTAACATTGGGGAAAGTGAAACGCCAATTACACCTTGTATTATTGGGGACGAAGTATTAACACAAGAATTTAGTAAACGTCTAAATGAAGAAGGCGTATACGCAAAATCTATCGTGTTCCCAACTGTAGCAAAAGGAACAGGTCGTGTTCGTAATATGCCTACAGCAGCTCATACGAAAGAAATGTTAGATGAAGCAATTCGTAAGTATGAAAAAGTAGGGAAAGAAATGGGCATCATTTAAGTAACGACATCTTTTGAATAGCTTGCAAATGAGGAGTGGGGAAAATGAAAAAAATTCTAGTAACCGGTTCTTTAGGGCAAATTGGTTCTGAACTAGTAATGAAACTTCGTGATGTATACGGCGCATCAAATGTTATTGCAACAGATATTCGTGAAACAGATAGTGAAGTAGTAACGTCTGGTCCATTTGAAACGTTAGATGTAACAGATGGACAAAAACTACATGATATCGCAAAGCGTAATGAAGTAGATACAATTATTCATTTAGCAGCTTTACTTTCAGCAACAGCAGAAAAAAATCCGCTATTTGCATGGAACCTAAATATGGGTGGACTTGTAAATGCTCTAGAAGCAGCTCGTGAATTAAACTGTAAGTTCTTCACGCCAAGTTCTATCGGTGCATTCGGTCCATCAACGCCAAAAGATAATACACCGCAAGATACAATTCAACGTCCTACTACGATGTATGGGGTAAACAAAGTAGCGGGAGAATTACTGTGTGATTATTATCATCAAAAATTTGGCGTAGATACGCGCGGTGTCCGTTTCCCAGGTTTAATTTCTTACGTAGCTCCTCCAGGAGGCGGAACAACTGATTATGCAGTTGAAATTTATTATGAGGCGATTAAAAAAGGTGCATACACCTCATACATTGCTGAAGGAACGTACATGGACATGATGTATATGCCTGATGCTTTACAAGCGATCATTTCATTAATGGAAGCTGATCCAAGTAAGCTAGTGCATAGAAATGCATTTAACATTACAGCAATGAGCTTCGAGCCAGAGCAAATTGCAGCGTCAATTCGTAAACACATTCCGACGTTTACAATGGATTATGCAGTAGATCCAGCTCGTCAAACAATCGCTGATAGCTGGCCAAACTCTATTGACGCAACAGCAGCAATGAAAGAGTGGGGCTTCAAAGCAGAATACGATTTAGATAAAATGACAACTGACATGCTGGCTAAGTTAAAAAAAAAGCTTGCAGCTGAGTTAGTGATGAATTAATAGGAAGGGTCGATTCTTAGGAATCGACTCTTTTTATTTGTATTTTGGGAATATGCAAATAATTACAAATGTGATAGAATGAGTTAATTTGTGTGTAAAGGGGAGACAAGGAATGGAGAAATGGGAGTTAGCAAAGGAAATTTACAATACGTCACGTTTAACGGGAACATTTAAACTTCGATCAGGACAAGTATCAAATCAATACTTTGATAAGTACTTATTTGAATCTAATCCAGTACTGTTATTAGAAATTACTAAACAGTTGAAAGAGCTCATTCCTCCTGATACAGAAGCACTCGCTGGTTTAGAGATGGGAGGAATTCCAGTAGCAACGGCATTATCTTTACAAACAGGTATACCAGTCGTATTTGTAAGAAAAGAAGCGAAGAAGTACGGCACATGTAAGTTGGCAGAGGGTGTTGATATTGCTGGGAAAAATGTTTGTGTTGTTGAAGATGTCATTACGACAGGCGGTCAAATATTATTAAGCACGAAAGATTTAAGAGAACTAGGTGCGAAAGTTAATCATGTTCTAGGTGTGATTGAACGAACAAAAGAAGGAAGAGATAACTTATTAGAAGATGGATTGCAGTTGCACTCCTTATTTACAATGGATGAGTTAATTGAAGGGGAAATGCAACATGCAAAGAGTTGATGTCGTATATGCACTAATACATGACGAAGAAACAGATAAAATATTAATGGTACATAATGTAGAACAAAACGTTTGGTCATTGCCAGGCGGGGCTGTGGAAAAAGGTGAAATATTAGAGGAAGCACTAATAAGAGAAGTGAAAGAAGAGACAGGTTTAACTGCTGCGTTAGGTGGACTTGTTGCGATCAATGAAAAATTCTTTGAAGAATCAGGGAATCATGCACTATTTTTTACATTCCGAGCGAATGTAGTAAAAGGTGAACTTATTGCGGAAGATGAAGGTGAAATTTCTGCAATAGAGTGGGTGGGTCGAACAATTGCGAATGAGCGCTTCCCATACTATGGCGGAGGATTTGAATCTTTGTTAGAAGTAGCCATTCCATACAAGTTTCAACCAGAAACAAAGTAATTGAACGAAAAAACAGGAGCCACAAGG
>NZ_JALNUG010000020.1:0-105029 GCF_026540675.1 Bacillus sp. GC_Bacil_1 | reverse complement strand
ATGTTGTTTTACTTTGTTCCTGAACGTTTGTAGGTTGCTTATTGTTTACTAATTGTTGTTCCTCTGCAAACGATACCAATGGTGAAGATAATACCGTTAATCCTGCCGTGAATGCTACTACTTTTTTATTAAATTTAATGTTCATTTTTAATTTGGTATACCTCACTATTTTAATAGATATACCTTCCTCCTTGTACTTCTTTTAGTGTGAATATTAGTTTAAATAATGGTAGCCTGCCCTCTCAAAATAACAGGTTGATTTTACATTTCATATGTCAAACCGGCATCTATAAGTCCTACATGAAATGTTAGTACTTTAGAATTATAACACAGCACTTTTGCAATACTTCCAAGACTCTTGCAAGCAATCTCCTAATCTTGGATATACTGATAGTATGACTCTAAAAAAACTTTTAATATATAGCAACTTTCTCCACTTATCTTATGAGCCTCTACAACAGAATCTTTTGTTACAATAATATCTAAAAACCCAGAATGTTCATTGGTCTTCATAAAAATAGTGATAAAAGCTAAATGAGATTTCCCTAATTTCATCTCATCTAATAAAATTGTATAGGCCCTTATAATTCCCTCTTCCTCCTGTTTTCTAATCCTATTCCCTACAGCTTGCCCAGTTATATGTATTTTTTTACCAATATCTCTCCACTGTACCCTCGAATTTTCTTTTAATAAATTCAGCATCTTAATATCTATATAATCAATCATACATAAAAAAGAGCGGTAGATATTCATTCAATACATAAAAAAAGACTATTCATTCTGTATTGATATACAAAAGAATAGCCCCCATAGTTATCGAACTACATATGCTTTGTCATTAGACCTAGTTTTTAGGATGCATTAAGCCTAGAATACTTTGATCTTGAATGTTCCACCATGATAATAATTTTTACCTACTTTTAATAGGGCAGTATACGTTCCTGGAGTATACGTAGGATTAATTTTTGTAGTAAATGTCCCTATACCTCTAGTAGAATTTGTATCCTTGATTTCATCAATAATTTGTAAATTATTGTTGTCATCGATACGATAAATTCTAAGAATACCATAATCAATATGGCTATTTCTTATTGTCACACTAAACGTTTGTCCATTTCTTAAATCACTTACTGCTAACTCTGGCATATATATTGCATTATGATGGATGTATCCATAATCCGGAAAACCCCAATCTGTTGCTGCTGCTACTTGATTCGTAGGTTTAATCATTTCTACTGTAGTCAACCCTCCAAATGCTAAAGCTCCTGTAAGTACTAATGTGCTAAATTTTTTCATTGTTCATTACCTCCTATATATTTCTTTTATTCCTGTATAATACAAATCTATCTTGTAATATATATATCAGGAGTTTGATAAGTATATTTTCCATTATTCAAAATATTAAAACTAATAAACTTTTCCTTTAAAGGGGAAATTTATACTATTTTTTTATTTAACTCGACCATATCCTGCAATATATTTACTCCAATAAGAACTATTTAAGCTAGCTTCACCAACCCCGGAATTACTAGCATTATAAAACTTGTTATCACCAATATACATACCAACGTGAGTAATGCCTGATTTGCCTGGAACCGTTCCTTTAAAGAAAACTAAATCTCCTTTTTGAAGAGCCTTTCTATCGACACGGGTAGTTTTATTATATTGATCTTGTGCTGTACGTGGTAATTTAATTCCTTGTGTTCCATATCCCCATTGCATTAATCCCGAACAATCAAATCCAGTTTTAGGACTATTTCCGCCATATTTATATGGTTTACCTTCATATTTTTTCATCTCTGCATAAACTTTGCTAAATTGGCTCGCAGTTATTGATTTTGTGGTGGAAACTGATATAGATTGTATTGTGTTTTCATTTTGAGAAACACTATCAAGTTCATCTGCAGAAACAAAACTACTCCCCGATCCTAGCATGACACCTAACGTTAATGTCCCAATTAAAATTTTCTTCATAAATTTCTCCTCCTGTAATCTTTTGTAAGGTTTTATCCTTCTCACCTAATAGATTAATCCAGATATAAAGAGGAATAAATACACAGAATTAGACATTATTCTACATTTTTTTAATATTTTGTATTTTTATTAACGTTTTATTTTACTATCTTTGTTTAAATTCAATAAATTTAGGGATTAGATTAATGATTTATGCAACACAAGCATAAAAATGCATTATTAAAACATTCAGATATTAATTGAGAAATAAATATAACTATTTAATGTATAGGTAATTATTAATTTCTTTTACAAAATATGAGGTGGTTCAAGTCGGAGGAAGGCACCTTAGGGTGTCTTTTTTATTATGGATTTTTTTAGAAATAATTTGAAATATTATACAGTTTATTATGTTATTATGTTTGTAGGATTTCTGGTTTTAAAAATTACAAGAATTAATAGGGGGAAACAATAATGAAGTTAGGAAAATTAGCATTAATTGGGGCGTTAACTTTTAGCGGTTTTACTGCAATAGAAATGAGTAAACCTACCTCACAAGCAGCTGCAGCTTACTCAGATCCACTTAATGATGATTGGGGATTTAAAACCATTGTAGATTTACAAAATCTAGAGGAAAGTACATATCAACCAGATTGGAAAATTGGGAATTTAATAACTGGTGATACATTTTACTTAACACAGCACTTTGGTAGAGAACATTTTGGTGCACAAATGAAAATTTTTAAAATCCACACAAATGGTACCCTAGAACGATTCCAAACAATAGAACCAGAATTTATTCCTGGAACAGAAATTTGGCAAACCCCTATCACAGATAGCTATACAAGCGGTACTTATGTCGCTGCAATTAAATATCGTGGTGAATTCACGTATTCAAATCAATTTACAATCAATTAGGGATATAACGTGATCATTTATTTTTTACGAAACCCACCCTTTTGCTTCCGACGGCGACGCGGAGTGGGTTTTTTGTTATCTTTTTCTAAAATTTGTTTCCTAAAAACATACACAGACACTTCACGTACAATGGCTTTCACAAATTCTTTTAGAAGCTCAAACAAAAACTCCATAGGTATATCATCCCCTTTCCTTCCAAATGGAAAGAAGGGATAACCAATCACCCTCACAATAAACAGTTAATCCTATTTTATTATACTAGTACAATCTCACCAATATAAAAAAGACCACCATTACTGGCAGTCCTTTTTTGGTAGTTTTAGAAATTAAATTATAACATAATAATATACAAATTAAAAATATACCTTTACAAAAGATACTATAAGTTTTTTATAATTCTTGATTTCTCAATTTTCATTGCATAATGAATTTTTCTATGGGTATTAACAACTAACATTAAAATTATCAATTCACTAGATTATTAGAAAAAACTGGTTATCTATATAATTATTTAGTAAAATATAGATATAATTTAAGAGGGTAAAGTTAATATAGTTCAACTAAGTAATGCTAAGAAAATGTTTTATTGCATAAAAAAAAAGCTCCATTGCTGGAGCACTCAAAATAAAATAAATAAACGAATTAAAACAAGAAACAGACAATTTAACTATATACTTTAAATATAAATAAATCCATATATATGCAATAATGCATATAAAAAATTCTATTTATTGATTCTATAATAGACTTACTCGATAATTGTTATATTTTTTTATGTTTTTTAAGCAATACAATACCTTCTTAACACCAAGTGTACAAGAAAAAGAAGACATCTTAATCGATTTCTTCTTTTCTTATATAATAACACAATAAAAGATTGCATTGTATCAAATAGAAAATAGAGGAATTTTAATAGGTATGTAAAAATACATAATAAATGAACCGAATATTATGATATACTCCTAAAGAGCTGATACAAAACTTCTTTAGATTGGAAAACTAAAGTCTTATCTACCCAATTGTGGGGGCGCCTTATGGCGTCTTTTTTTTATAAGAAACCCCCAAGCATTCATACACTTGAGGGGGTACCGGCAGCATTTCGAAAAAAAACCACGCTAAGAGCATACAAGATTTTATACAGTTTTTCGGCTAATCCAGTAACAAACGAGAACCCTAAAACCCGCGCCACAATAGAAATGTATAAAAAGATATATAGAATGATAGAAAAAGAAAAAGACGGATTTCTTGTGAGAGTAAGGGTCCACCTTTTTCCTTGCTACCGAAAATAGGACGTTATGTTAACCGAGCATGAATACAATATACATATTGCATTTTATCTATATTAGATAAGAGTAACTGTATATAATAAAGATATCATTGTGAATAATATGGGGGATAGAAATGAAAAAATTTATAGTTAGTTACTTAGTATGTCTTATATTTTTTTCTATATTTACATCTAATTTGGAATTTATAAATAACTCTGAAGGTATGAAAGCATCATTTGGTTCCCCCTGGTCGATGACTCTTCTTTACATTATGTATGGGAGCATACCTGTACTTATAGGCTGTTTACTAGGAGAATTTTCTTATAGAAAAATAAAAATAAGTTATAAATTAAGTATTGGGATTCCCCTGTTTATATTATTAGGTGTTTCCTATACATATTTAATATACATTGGATTATCTGGAGCATATGTATCTTATTCTATAATGGATTTTATTAAATTTAGTCTTCCTATTACTTTGTCCTCCTTAGTTTTCTATTTTATAAGACGAATAAACTGATGTTGATCAACTTCTGATAACGAAAATTATGTAAATAAGCTGTCTATATGGACAGCTTATTTTATTTTTTGCTTAGCGTAGTTTTTTTCAAAAATGCTGGCGATACCCCATTGCTATCAAGTTGTTCTCCAAAACGATAAAAATAAACTTTGGTGCTATACAAACACAAAATTTCCATTTAGGGGGGGTACTTTAAAATCTTAGCTTAATAGGCATGGGGCGGTACCTCTACTACATCAGTGTTTTAACTCATTATCACCAACCAATGGTTTATTATTTTTTTAGCAATCCTAAACTTAGCAAAAGTATAATTTTGCTAAGTTTTCTTATATCATGCCACCTTTAGATTTCTTGTAATATTTTCATTGGCATTATGCAACTGATTATGATAAAAGACTTATAGAAGAACATAAAAAATGGAGTCCCTAATCGGACTCCATTTTTACCTACCCTACTCTTTTGTATCAAAGATTAGTTATGAAGGATATTTTATTATTTATCTACAAGTTCCATTCTTTTTTTTAGAAATATTTTACGTGCCTCTTCATCTAGAAGGTCTTTGAATGAATCGTGGTAACTATAATATTTCATCCTTTCCTCCTCACTAAAAACTTCTAATATGGAGGTTTTACTACTGAGATTTCCCTTTGCTTTTTCAAGTGCTTTAATCTCTAAATCTAAAATCTTAACATACTCTTTATGTACTCCCTTAAATTCGGAAGGGGCATTGAGTTTTTTTGTTCAGTACAACTTTGTATTAAACCTACACAAATGAAAATACACCTATAATTATGGTTTGGTGATAACCTTGCCGGCCAATCCCGCTAGTATAATTGCTTCGGTTATCTTTGTTCCATTTGTTGCATCCACTCCATAAAAAGCGTTTAATGCATCAACAAACCAATCGGCGTTCTCTAAAACTGTATATCCATTACTTTTTAGTGAAGTAAGAATAGTAGTAACAGTACTATATTTTTGAGAATCACCCATTTCCAACCAATCATTACCGTCTTTTGTAGAAGAATTTGCTTTAGTTGTACTAGAGTTAATACTATTATCTTTTCTATCGATAACCAAAATCCCCTTAGAATTGAATTCAAATCTATCTCCAACCACTAGGGTCCGTTCCTCCCCATTCATATTATTGATGTTCGGATCCTCATAAAACATCCTATATTTTTCTTTGCTTGTAGAGAATTCAACATACCAGATATCACAAAGAAAAAGTCTACCACAGCTTAGATCACCATTATTCTCCTTATTAACTTCATGTATTTTATCTATTGAATGTGAAATAAAGGCGAATTGTTCCGCTTCCTTTAATTCTTCAAAAGAATCATTCAAAGTACCTAGAATATTATAGTGTAGATTGGTATCATCAGAATCTACATCCTTCTCATATTTAACATTCGTTAAATATTTTGTAAGTACCTCATCAGATTTGAGTGATTCGATAGATTTCTGTACTTGTTTTTCTAATGATGCTTCTGTCTCCTTTTTTTCCTCCGCCGTTACACCACAAGATGTAAGTAGAATTAAGCTAATAAAAGTTAAAATAAAATAGAATAAATTCCTCAAGTAACATGGCTCCTTTTACATAAATACTTTCAAAAACAGATAAAAAACGTAACCTTCTAAAATATTTACATTATTATAAGCATAGTAAGTTTATAATAAATCGTTTTATCTTTATATTAATTATATATTGATATTAAAGCTTTTGAAAAGCTAATTAGTTATAACTTTGAAATAAAGCTACTTTTTATTCAAAATGATTAAACTTTTTTTGTAATCTGCACCCGCTGTATATTTCGAATGAAGTTTGATTAAAAATACCTCATAAACCCTTAATTTATGATAAATAAAAAGAAACCATTTTGAAAAATTTTTGATCTAAACAGCTTCTTTGTTTATTAATTAGTATAATAATTTTATAAAAAAAGTTTAAATACAATCGAGACATTAGCTGCCATAATCGGAGTTATAATAGCAATTGTACTTGGTGCTTATTTCTTATATCGTATTGCTCTTGGATTTCTTGCGCTATTTACAACTTTCATGGGTATTATTTTAGTGATCTGCTTAATTACATATGCTGCAACTAATTTATTCTAAAATGTAAAAAGACAACCCCTTGGTAAGCAAAGGATTGAGTTTTTTCTAAAAACATAAGTAAAATTAAATCCCGGCTTAAAATAATAGAACTTATAATGTTCTCATACTTCCCAGTGATTCCATTTATCAGCCACAGCCGTTGTTCTTTCTACAATATCATATATAGGTCTTACCTTATCGTCATATAATTGAGTTTTGAATCTTTCACATCTACCTTTTGCTAATTCAGTAAATTCAGTATCAATAGTTAATATATAAGGTGATTCTCCCTCAGTATGAGAAAAAAATTTATTCTCATTTCCATATTTTAAAACTACAGTATTCACATCTGCACTGTCTGTAGGCAGAGGGTTACCAGTTAACATATAGTAACGCTGTGCGAGATCAGGAGAGGAAGCGGTCGGATAACGCATAATTTCACACTCCCCAGGTTCCAATGATTTTGCAGTATTGTTTAAACCCGAATTTAACTCGTTTCCTATTTCATAATATCTTCTTGTTAATTCCTTCAATGTTCCTGTATAGGAATTATCAATGATACTTAGAGAACGCAAGCTAATTAAGTGGAAGTTTGAAGCCAAGAAAAATCCCCCAGCGGCTTTTTGACCTAAATCAGATAATCTCATAGCAAGTCTTGAAGACTCAATTTGTACATTTTCAATAACAGTTTTGTCTTGTGTTTGTCCATAAACATACAATTGATTTGAAATATGCGAACAGTCAGAAAGGTATTGTCTTAAAAGGTTATCTTCTACGATTTCATTCACACGTTGACACACTTCTTCTATAGCATTTTTAAACATCAATTCCATATTGCTTTGTTGAGGATTGAATTGATTACTTATTAATCCTGTTATTACATCTCCAGCAACAGGAAGAGCATAGTCAATTGCCATTTGAACTATTAACTCTTTCCAGTCAGTATTTTCATCTTGTGGAGGCATCTAATCAGTCCTTTCACTTAGAATACTCTTCAAATAGTATCTAGTTACTATTTGAAGAGTATTCACAAGAGAATATTATTAAATAGCAAGAAAAAAAGAAATTATTATAAAAGGAGAATCCCTGACAAAAGGGATTCTCCTTCACTTATTTCTTCACTTCAGTCCACTTATAGTTGAATTCTCCACCGAAATCATTTGTCACTATACCTTTTACTGAAGAACGTTGCAAGTATGACCTTCCCTGTTGATAGAAAGGTGCTACCGCTCCATCTTCTAATAAGATTTTCTCAGCTTGTTTCATTGCTTCCCAACGTGCTGCTTCATCACCAGCTAAGTTCGTTTTCACTTGATGAATTAGTTCATCATATTGTTTGTTTGAATACTTATCAAAGTTATATGTACTATCGGTCGTGAACAAATCTAAAAATGTAATTGGATCAGGAATATCAGGACCCCATACATCAACCCCTAATTCGTAATCACTATTTAGAAGTAATTGTATTTGTTGTTTACGTGGTTGCGGCTTCACATTGACTGTTAACCCCTCTAAATTCTTTTCTAACTCACCTTTTAAATACTCTGCATTTTTCTTAGCAAACACATTATCACTTGTAAGCAGTTCTAATGTTACTTGCTCTTTCCCAAGTTCTTGCTTTGCATTCTTCCAGTATTCTTTCGCTGCCTTCACATCATCTTTTACTAATGTTCCATTTTCCTTACGGAAGTCTTTTCCGTCTGAACTTTTAGCGAAATCGGCTGGTATAAAACCGTCTGCAGGAAGAGAACCATTATTTAAAAATGTATCTACAAAGGCTTTCTTATTCATTGCCTGACTGATTGCCAAGCGAGCATTTTTATTTTTTAACACTTCATTCTTTTGATTCATACGTAAGAATTGCACTGTAACTTCAGAACGTTCCTTGAAGTCAGGATTCTTTCTATATTTATCTACAAACTCACCTGTTAGTCCTACACGGTCAAGCTGACCTGATTCATATAGATTTATTTCTGTTGATTTATCTTTCACGATATCGAAGTTAATCTCATCTAATTTCACTGTTTTGGCATCCCAATAGTTCGGATTCTTTTTCAGCTGAAATCCTTGTTCATGCTTCCAATTATCTAATGTGAATGCTCCGTTATAAACCAATTGATCTGCTTCTAAACCATATTTCTGCCCTTTGGCTTCGAAATATTTCTCGTTAATCGGTAAGAACGTTGCAAACGTTGTCAAATCTATAAAGTAAGGAACAGGCTGTTCTAATTGTATTTCTAATGTTTTATCATCTATTGCTTTTATCCCTAACTGATCTACAGACAATTCTTTACTATTAATTTTCTTTGCATTCTTTATATCAAAGAATAAAAAAGCATATTCCGCAGCTGTATCAGGATTAACGGCTCTTTTCCAAGAAAATACGAAGTCTTCAGCTGTTACAGGTGTACCATTTGACCATTTTGTATCTCTTAGATGAAATGTGTATGTTTTTTTATCTTCACTCACATCATACGATTTCGCTACAGCTGGGATTAACTTGTTCCCTTCTCCCAATGTATATAAACCCTCAAACACGTTTTTCATCACGTTCATGGATTCACCGTCAGTTGCCTTTGTGACATCCATCGTTGGAATTTCCGCTATATACGGTAAATGAATGGATTGTGTTTTCGATTCTTTATTATTTGCCTTTGCTGTATCTTCTTTCTTTTCACTACTACACGCTGTTAGTAAAAAGCTAGCTCCTAAAACAGCAGCTACAATAGGCATTACTTTTTTTAACATGTTTCTTTTCTTCCTCTCTACGTACGGTCATAGCATTAGATTATCTAGTTGTATATCGCCTAGAAAAAGAAGCAATCTTTGCCCCCTAAGTAATAAACCTCGTAAATCTGTCGCCAGTTTAAAACGTAGCACCCAAAGATAGGCATGTCAATTGTACAAATTATAAATTTTAATATAAAAATACTAAATTATAAAGATATTCACTATACATTGTTGTGTAATGATTTTTTTAAGCACTCTTCTGAAAAAATGGCTCTTTATTTTTGCTTTTAACGCTATTTACCACTTCTATTAATACAATTAATTGCACCAAAAAGAGCAAAAATCAAAAAACCGACTTAATAGACCCCTTAAATAAACTTCTTATAATATTCTTTTAAATTGTTTTTTTGATCCTCTTTTTAAGTCTTTTATTCCATTTATCTACCTTTTACGGTATGTGAAATTATATAAATTAAGAGCAAAAGTAGCAATTTCCTTAAACAAAAATAAACACCTCTTCTTACCTTTCTTACTTCATCTTGTTTTTTTATATGTTTAATTTGAAAAATGTCATTATCCGTAATATCAAGCACCCTCATTTCTTCTTTAAAAGAGCGCCAGGGTCAACCTTAATGGATTTAGTGCCTTTATCTCTTAACCTGTATTCTCTTATATAATATGATTTCTGTTCCTTATGTTCTTTCATTGTGAAGCCTCCATTGTGATAATAGGAAGGAGAGGAAAGCACTTTAAATAAGTGCTTTCCTTTTTTGACATGTACCTTAACATATCAGGTCAGAACGATAAGTAATCAAGTCATTCAACAATCTGTTTATATAAGTTTCTTTTATGAATAAATAATATGATTGTATTCTTACAAAATAATTCAAAAAGAGAAGGTGAGTACTCACCTTCTCTTTTTTGAAACTTATTCTAAATACCTTTATATCCTATAAGTTTCTTTTTATAAACCCTATTTTGTTTAAAACCTTTATATCCTTATAAGTTTCTTGCTATAAACTCTATTTTATTAAATACCTTTATATCCTATAAGTTTCTTTTTATAAACCCTATTTTGTTTAACATCTTTATATCCTTATAAGTTTCTTGCTATAAACTCTATTTTATTAAATACCTTTATACCCTATAAGTTTCTCTCTATAAACCCTATTTTATTTAACATCTTTATACCCTATAAGTTTCTCTCTATAAACCCTATTTTATCTAGAAAATATTCACTATACCATTGCATATAGAGGTGATGATAATGTTGCGGCATTCTCATCCTCAACAAGCATTATTTTCATCCCTAATGCTCTTATAACCTTTTCAAGAGTATCTAATCTAGGTATAGCTCCTTCGATAGACTCCATCCTAGCAATAGCTGACTGTTTAAGACCAGATCTTTTCGCAAGTTCTGTTTGAGTAAGCCCTAATTCTATGCGCCTGTTCACTAATTGTGAAATAAGATTAATTTGCTCCATTTCGCTTTTATCTAAGGCTGTTATACTCTTTTCATATTCTTCCCAATTCATTTCGTTTCCCTCCTTCTAAATAAAATTATCTGCTAATCTAAGGGTGTATAAAATTCTCTACCTAATCTTTTAATTATGAGGGGATAAAATCCCCTCACCTTGGAAACTGTGGTCCCTATGTATCAATTTTCTCTTTGAGTTCCATTTGCAAGCCAATCATTTTTTTCATCCATCGCTTTTTCGATTTCTCTTTTAGGCGTTTTTTTCGTCTTCTTCCTAAAAGAATGTAACAATACAATTCGATTGTTTTCCCACATAAAAAAGAAAATGCGATGATTCCCAGGGCGAAGTTCCCATATTCCATCCCCTATAAATTTCGTGAATGGTTCACCTGAGCGTGTTCCGCTCCCTCGGAGTACATTAAAATAATGTACTGTCTGTTTGAGAAGCTGACTAGATTGCTTGTCTTTTGCGGCTTGCTGTTGCAAATCATCGAGAAATTGTTTAATAGGGCGCTCACCACGAGCATCCTTATAAAAGATTAAGTCGTAGTTCATATTATGCACCTCATATAGATTTTTATAACATATTCGTTATAAAAATATTATAACATATTCGTTATAAATTTCCACTAAAAAAATTTTATATATAAAAATCCTATATATCCCGTATAAAGATAACCTAGTGTAAATCCTGGCGCACTGACTAGAATAACACCACTACCCATTACAGTTCGTTAATCGCTTTTCAACCGATATAAAATAGATTTATCCAATTCACCACTATACAACGATAAAATTCTCGAAATGTTTTTCCACTCTTTTAAATTCTGATGGCGTAGGTCGATAGAATATACATAAAAATTTATATTCACCTCTTCATAAAGGAACACAAGTTCGTGTATAATAAGAACATACGTTCTTTTATGGAGAGGAGGAATCACAGTGTATGACTATTCAATCCTATCGAATAGGATCATCTTATGTGTTGATTTACGCAGTTTTTACGCTTCAGTAAGTTGCATTAAAATGGGACTTGATCCAATGCATACAAAGTTGGCTGTAGTCGGCGATGTAAATAGAAATGGTTCAATCGTTCTTGCTGCCACACCACCCTTAAAAGCCCTGGGCGTAAAGAAGATGGCAAGGCTCTATGAGATTCCTCGAAGAAAAGATATTCTTGTTGTGAATCCGATTATGGGAACATATATAAAATGCTCCAACTACATAACAAAACTAGCTTTACAGTACGTTCCTTATGAGGATTTTCACCAATATTCCTGCGATGAATTTCTGTTGGACGTTACTGATAGCATTCATTTATTTGCTAACGACCCATACGAATTCGCTTTGAAATTTAAACGTGAAATATATGAACATACACGCATTGAATGTACGATCGGAATTGGTCCGAACCCTTTAATGAGTAAGGTTGCTTTAGATATTGAAGCAAAAAAGAACCAAGAAGGGATTGCTCATTGGAAGTATGAAGATATCCCAACAAAATTATGGAGCATACGACCACTCAATAAGTTTTGGGGCATTTCATACAAAACAGAAGAAAAGTTGAATCGAAAAGGAATACACTCAATTGAAGATTTAGCCAAATACCCTCTTACATACTTAAAACAAAGTTTCGGCAAGATTGGGGAAGAATTGCACTTACATAGCAATGGTATTGACTTCAGCCGTATTTCGGAGAAATATGTTCCTGCTACAACTTCAATAGGAAAAAGCCAAATTTTAATGCGTGACTATACGATAGAAGAATTTCCGATTGTGCTACTGGAACATATTGAAGAAGTTTGTTATCGCCTTAGAAGAGAAAACAAACTTGCTCAGACCGTTCATTTTTCTGTTGGTTATAGCAAGAGTTATAACGGTAGTATTAGAAAAACACATACTTTAAGCCGTCCGACTAACTTAACAATGGATATTTATAAAATTTGTACATACTTTCTGCATCAACAATATACTGGCGAACCCATCCGCAGCATAAACATATCCTTAACAAATTTGCTTCAAGAAGGAGAGGAACAAATTTCTCTTTTCGATAATGTCATGCAACGGGAACAAGAAGTAAAGCTTACAAAAGTAATGGATGAAATACGCACAAGGTTTGGGAAGAACAGCATTTTACGGGGGATTTCCTACACGCATAGCGCTACAACTAGATACAGAAACACACTAATAGGGGGACACAAATCATGAACAACGCTAATATGCCAAAAGGGCGCGGAATGGTAAAATGGGCACCGTTCGCCGCATTGACTTCTCAATTTGACGGGATACGTGAAATCATTAAAGAGCAAAACAAAGTAACACGTCCAATTTTAACAACTGAAGAAAAGGAACGAATCGAAAACACGATAGTATGTTCCTTGTTATCTGAAGAAGAAATACTAATTACATATTACGAAGACGGACATTTACTCTCAGGTTATATGACTGTTGTTGATATTGACCCACCGACTAGTGCTGTTATATGTACAGATGCCTTTTATAATACGATGAAACTGCAATTTTCTAATATAATAGATGTAAAATAGAATCATTAAAAGGAGTGTAAAAAATGCAAGCGGAACAGACAAGAAAGAATGCAGCAGGGGCAATTATCCATAATGATATTAATAACCATCCACATTTAAATATACCTATGATTATTAATGAACAGGATGGACAGATTTACGAAGTTTTTAATGTTGGTTTTCATTCTAATGATGCAATAGCAATGGTAACAACGGACGGTTTTTCTACAACTAGGGTACATATACCAATTGTAACAGTAAAAAATGGTGATGGTAGTTTTCAAGCATATCGCTTACCCTTAGAACTCGAATATTGGGTATTTTCTTGTTTGCAAGCTGCTTCAGTAGGGAAAAATCCATTTCCATGTAAAGTTTCTTTTGGAATTGTTGGCACAAAATATTATGTAGAATTCAAATGAAAAAGGAGCAAATTATCTTCTTATAAAGTACTGATAAAGTGGTTTGCTTTTCACTTAATCTATAAGAACCTTGCTATATTTCTGTAGTAAGAATCTTATAGTTTAAGTTCAGTCCTTTAATACATCTTCACTCAATAAAACATTTCATTTCTTATTAAACTCAAGCATCTTAAAAGATAAAAAAATCTAAATTACCATACAGAATAAACCCTAATAAATAAGAATACTAGTTAACTTAACATTTTTGAATTAAAATTAGGGGGATAAAAATGACGGTAGTATTAGATTTTTTTAAGAATTATGGACCTATCATTACTTTTCTTATAGGTATAACAGGGCTTGGGTTAGGTTTGTTTTACTTTTTAAAGAATAAAAAACAAAAAAAGTTAGAGTACGTTATTTCTAATAAAACTCCATTATTTAATCAATTACATAGCAAAATGAAAATATTCTTTAATGATCAACAAATCAAAGAAGATACAGAATACCATGAAAGAGTATTAAATATTATACAAGAAAGATTTTAAGCGTTCACTATCTGGATGTTTTTTTCTGGGCATATAATAAATATATAATAAGCGTGAAGGCAAACAAGAGGGAGGGAATGAAGACGTACTCTACTGTTATATTTTGTTCAACAAATTCATAATATTAATTTAATGAAACCCAGTAATAGTATACATATGTACTGATATCACTGGGTTTTTGAGTTTAACATTTTGTATCTCTTGTAAAATTTGTTTAATGGATTATTAAATTGAAAATGCAACAAAACTTTTAATCTGTATTTTGGGATAGAAACCTTTTATACTAGATTTTTATTACCTATATTGAATTATTCTTTTTTTTATATTATTATATCTTTCTTCCATTTTGTCGCGATTTCGTTCAAATATTCTCCCTTGTAGCTCTGGATTATTGAATATTTTTAAAAATCTATCCTCTACACTTCGGATTTTTTCAATATCTGATAATAAAGCTATATGACAGTCCATAGTTATTAATAAAGCATCTAAATATAATATAGATGCAGTAGTATCACCACTAACATAGTACATACTATAATTGTCAAGTAACCCTAAAGCCGCTGCGGGATCTTTTTTATGAATAACTTTTGCTTTATATAACTTGTAACGCCCTTGGTTTTTAGAGCTAATATCCAATGGATATCTTTTTAAAATTGTATCGCACTCTGCAATTATGCGATCGAGCTTCTTAGAAGATTTTACATTTTTGTTTAAAGATTTAATGAACATAAGAAATCTTTCGTTAATTAATTCAGGGATACCTTTAGTCCATTCTTCAACAAGTTCATACTCTTGAAGGTTATTTAATAATTTGCACAGATTTTTCCTATCACGTAAGGGTATTTCTTTTTTCTGCACAATAGGAACGCAATTTTCTAATTGTTTAAAATATTTAACTAAATCACTTTGAAATAACTTATTTGCTCTTTTTTGAACAATGTCATTATACGTTATTTGCAAGGCATTAATACAAATTGAAACTATCTTCTCTTGATCTTTTTTAAAATAGGGATTAGATAACTCACTTTTGTTCTTTTCCATCAAATTGAATTTTTTTATAAGCTCTTTATGATCCAAAGAACTATACAGTCTTATTAACTTTGATAAACTAGGCAAACAAAAATATGATTTAGTTAAATACATATTTTTATTTGTCTTTCTAAATTTAGACATATATAGTTCTGACAAAAGCGTATTTATAGTTACTTCATCTTCAAATTGCATTTCATTAATAAAATTTATTAAATCATCAATCATTGGTTTCCATTCTAAATCTTTAACTTGATATACATTGAATATATTTTCCGAATTATTACGATCCAGGAAAATCATTAAGAGTTCGTTTACAAGAAACTTATCTGATGACGGTAATGGCTGTAAAAAACCAATATTAGAAAAAATTTGCGAACGAAGATTTTCTTCACCTAAAGTTTTTAACCCTATTTCTTCCTTTAAATAGGTTAAAAATTCTTCACTTATTTCACCTAGATTAGATTCCGAACATATATAGCACAAAATAGCCAAGAACTTCTGTGAATATATGTTCATACCATCAATAGTATTTTCAAAACAAAAATTAATAAATTCATCATGCTGATTATGTAATACTTTTGATTCCTCCGTATACTGTGAATCAAATTCTATTCTAATATCCGAGATCTTCTTTTCAGTAGATTTCAAAAAATTCCCTAATGCAATAATAAGTCCTGGGTTTCCGCCAGTATAAGTTTGAATCCATTGCCAATCTAATTCGTTAATATTTTTTTTGTTAAAAATTTCTTCTCCTAAATTACTCTTGATAAGCGCTTTAGTATCATCAAGATTAAACTGATGTAATGGTGTTTTTGCTTCTCTGTCTCCTAAACCAAAACGGCTTGTAATAATTAATCTTGATTTTGAAGAAAAGGACATGATAAACCTTTCAGCTATTTGAGTAAATTCATCAAGGTTACTTTTAACAATTTCTGTTTCTAAATTATCTAAAATTAAAAGAGAGTTTTTCTTGAAAAAATTATCCCAAACCTTATTTTGTATCTCTTCAAAATCTAATGAACTAATATCAATCTTCATAAAAGTAGCTAAACGATGAATCAAATCTTCATGATTATTAATGGATTTTTCAAATCTAGTGATTTTTCCATTTTCAAAGGCACTATCCTTAAAACTCATAAAGTATATATTTTCAAAAGGTTGATTTGGATCATGTAAAAAATCCTCAACTAGTTGCAGTATTAAAGCCGTTTTTCCTAATCCACCCTGACCTGTAATCGATCGTGGGATAATAGCACCAAGGTCGTATTTAAGCTTTCTCAGTTCATCTTGCCTACCAACTAGTTTGTCAAAGTTTTTTCCAATAGGATAAACCATATGTAAAATAGGAATTCTATACTCCTCTATTTCATCATTAATAAATTTATTCCAATGATTTCTATAATCGGATTCATTCAAAGCATCTATTATTGCTTCACAATTAGATTGGATTTTTTCCAATTCTTCGTTTGATATAGATCTTGAATGCATAATATCATTACGATGCTTTATTAAAAATGATGGATTAACCGTATTAACCCTATTTGATTTATTATGTTTAAATTTTTTACTTTTGATAATATCCAACAATTCACCTAGATGAGTAAAGTTTAAAACCTCTCTAAATGATAAGCTTTCCTGAATAGAACTCCCTAACGCAGCGCTTTCTAACTCACTGTAAAACTTTTCGTCCATAAGTTCTTTACTACTATATTCGTTACAAAAATCTCTGAGTAAATTTTCTAAGTAGAAGATCATTTTATAACCGTTTATATTTATAATCATATAATTCCTTCTTTCCGTAAATATCGATATTATAATTTAAAATTTTCAATACGTTATTTTTGTTTGAAAAAATATAGATAGCACTGTAAGGATGAGCCATTATAGGCTTCATCATATACACTATCTTATCATACTTGTTCATTATCCTTAACCTATTTCAATTCATATCAAGAAATGATTATAGTCAAATTAAAAATCGATTCATAAAAGTCCATGAGGTTGTTAAAAGGTTCTTGGGCTTTTACACTTCAAAAGGTACACCTTTTGGGAATATCATAAAACTCTTAAAACAACTACTTCAAAAGGTCAAAAAACAACTTTTGAAGCATCCCAAAAAGCACATACACCTTTTGGCGTATTTTTGATATAATTTAAGTTAACTAGATTGAATAATACTAAGATTCTTACTTTGAAAGAGGTTGTTGTTTTTGAACACAAAAAAATTCGGATACGTTCGTGTTTCTAGTAAAGATCAAAACGAAGAACGACAAATTGTGAATTTGAGAAATATTGGAATTGACGAACGAGATATCTTTATTGATAAACAAAGTGGAAAAACCATGGATAGAGAAAATTATCAATATATGAAAAAATACGCCCGTACAGGCGATACAATTGTTTTTGATTCTCTGACAAGGTTAGGAAGAACTATGATTGATATTTTAGAGGAGTTTAGATATTACGAAGAACATAAAATAAATTTACAATTCCTAAAAGAACCTTTTATAAATGTAACCTACAATGGGGATGCCACAAATGATGTGATTCAAAGTGCTATTCAAAAAGCAACCGCAACCATACTATCGGCATTCGCTGAAAAAGAAAGAGTTGACACTAAAAAGCGGCAAGCTGAAGGAATTGCTGTAGCTCAGGCACAAGGAAAGCATTTAGGAAGACCTCGAACTCAAATTACCCAGGAGTTTATTGATGCTTATAACGAATGGAAAGAGGGAAGGATCACAGCGACAGCTGCCATGAAAAAGAGTAATATTACTAGTAGTTCTACATTCTACAGAGTAGTTAAAAGATATGAAGTTAAAGAATGAATTTTTAGCATTAATTATAGTTGGCTTCATTCTATTAATAAACATTTTAAAATGCTATTAAATATTAAAAGTAGAGGAGACTGTTATCTATGGAAGAAATCCAGGACACAATACAAGGCTTCTCTTCTTATTTATTAAGTAAGGGAAGAAAGCCCTCAACAATTAGGCGCTATATATATGATGTAGAAAGTTTCATTCAATGGCTGCACCCATCAAAAAAAATTACTAAAAATAATATTTTTGAATCACTTCATAAAAAGGATTTTGAAGTCTTTTTCAAATATTTAAAGGAAGAACGGCATTACTCCGATAAAACTATACACCGCATATATATTGTCTTAAATAGGTTGTACGAATACTTAGATTTACCAAGCCCAATTGAAGGGGTTATTCAGATAGATCCACCTGATCGGGCATTGCGTAAGGAGGATTTCGTTTCTTTCCAGGAAGGGAAACGCTTAAAAGAAGTCATTTCTTCACTTGATGACCTTACAGAAAAACAACGATCGACACGCCCAATGATCTTAGAGCGGAATATTTCTATTGTTACATTACTCCTGGATTATGGACTATCTTTAAAAGAGCTTGTTTCTTTACGAATGGCACACGTTCATTTCGAAAATAACTCCTTATCGATTTCTGAAGACTCAATAGTAAATAGAACCATTCATTTAAACGAAGAAGATAAACTACACTTATACAATTACTATAAAACTATCCCTGAACCTGTACGCCCTAAATATCACAGCAGTGATCCACTATTTATTGCTTTTGATTTTACACGTGGGACATATCATTGGAGTTATGATAATGATGCGCCAAAGTTTCTAACTGAAATATCAATACAAAAAAATGATTCGTTTAGAAGTAAAACGTGCTAATCTCCGAAAGGGGATTTCTGCCCAACATTTTCGAAACACCTTTATTTTAAGGAGAATTCAAGGGAATACTACATCCGAACAAGTCATGCAGCACATGGGCTTTAAATCTAACTTATCCTTAAAAAGATATTACGATTACTATAAACGATCCATAGAAAATACAGACTCACACCCATCACTTAATATATAATTTTTACACACCTACGGTATTTTAATAAATTAAATGAAAACAGAGGATTAGCAATGAGAAAAAATGAGGAATCATATTATGTTCACCAATACACTTTACTGGATAGAACTACTAAATCTATCAAAATTGAATCCTGGCGCTCACTAAAAGAAGAAATGCGAGTCCTGGGTATAAAAGACAGTGACATCTTTCAAATTCAAATGATAGAGATAGATCCAAACAAAAAGTAACATGCAGTTTTAGAAAACATAAGTTTATAATTGCAATTACTAAAGTTAGGGGTATAAAAGATGGCAAGCGAAAATAAAATAAAATTTACTGAAAAAGAAATACAAAATTATATTTGGAAACAAGGTAAATTGTCTCATTTAATAATCGGTGATACTCCCAAAATTGATGTTGAACTTACAGCAGAAATAGAACCTGATAAAATTTTTCAAAAAATAGTTTTTGAAAGGTTAGATGAAACGCTTAGTTATACGAAGAGTATGGATTTAATAGGAGTCGAAGTTCCCTTACAAAAGACGAATGACTCAACCATCAGAGCAGATTTTTTAGGAGTACACAGTGAACGTGTAGGAATAAGTATAATCGAATTAAAGAAATCTCAGCAGACTGAAAGACAAGCATTCACAGAACTTTTAGCATATAGTAACCATTTGGTTTCTCTTTTTCCAACTATGAGTAAGGAAGACGTTGTCTTTATTTTGATTTCACCAATGAAAGAAAGAATAGTAAGAGAAGCTTTTCTGCATGCACTCTTATTTGATAACAAACGTGTAATTGCATTCGTTCCAACTTTTGAAGATGAAACTCAAATTGATAGTTTAAAGTTACGTCTTTGGATACCTGAAGAAGATGATATCAGCAATTTTAAAAATCACTATTTTTCTAAAAATAATTTTGAAGTATTCAAATTGACATGGAGCGATATTCCATATTCTCAAAACCCTCAGAAAAATCCAAGTGACAAGGAAAAGTTGTTTATGAATTCTATATCAAGTTTCGTTGCACAGACAATGGAAGAAAAAAATATTCATGGTTTTTGTTTCACTTCACAATGTTGGCCAGAAGATG
Source organism: Bacillus sp. GC_Bacil_1 (assembly GCF_026540675.1). Classification (NCBI taxonomy): domain Bacteria; kingdom Bacillati; phylum Bacillota; class Bacilli; order Caryophanales; family Bacillaceae; genus Bacillus; species Bacillus sp. GC_Bacil_1. The sequence goes on along the minus strand of NZ_JALNUG010000020.1, from coordinate 84,590 downwards.
AGATGGATCTTCCAAATTCCTTAATAATTGTTGGGATGAATCCATATGAAATTGCTTTTAAAAATCTATTCGTTAATGATGTTTGTAATGGAGAACTTAGTAATGAAGATCTTAGTTCCCTAAGTTATAGTTCTACTTTAGCAAAGTTAGATGATATTATTACAGGTTTAAAATTGGAAAAAGACGATCCAGATGATCCAGACGTTCCAGATTATCTGGAATGGTTGTATTATCAATGGAAAGAAAATCTTGTGAAAATTGGATTTGACTCTTTGAACTTATTATTCAAGAATACTAATGGGGGGATTTTTTCATGTAGCTGGAACTCCTTTAGTTGGGATGAATACATTTCTCTAGATGAGCATAATTCTAGTTTTAAATACAACGTGTTTCCAACTGGTGCTCTAAAAAGTTTGAATAGTTATCTCCTTAGCTTGGACTATGATTTCATAGAAAAGAATAATTTAGAAAAACACCCTATCCATGACGACATTTTTCACTACTTAATTGAATCCTATTATAGTCATTATGTTTTCAATGTTTTTTTAGAAAGGATGCTAGGCTTTGATAAAGTTGTAGAATAAAGGAATACTCTACAAAATAGATTCTTTATCGAGCTTTACTTTAAATCAACATAACATACCGTTCTAAGAATTAACTTTTATACCACATAAAAAAGCAACAACATGTTCAGTGACAATAAAGTTGTTTAATTTTAGTCTAAGAAATGTAATAACCACCTACTAAAATTAACTTGTAGGTGGTTTTAAAGTTATTTAAAACTAAATTTAATTGTTGTAGCCTGTAATTTATAAAAATAATAAAATTGGTTAATTCTTCTTCAACTAATGCCCCTTATTGAAAAAAGTAGCTTGCTCCATTTACTAAATTTTCATCCTATTTTACATGGCTTAATCTGCCTCAACATCTTTTTCACCTAAATTTTGAACAAATCTTAATAGATAACCATCAGGGTCCATAATTAAAAATTCTTTTTGTCCCTTTAATTTAGTATCAGCTCTATACCAATTCTCTTGAATATCAAATTTAATTGGATACTCGTTCTTTTTCAAACTATCATATAGTGGATCAATATCATTTATGATAATTTGAAAATTAATTCCTCTTCCGTAGGGATAAGATAACTCCCCAGTACTCCAATGACCATTTACTTCTTCAATCATAATCTGGCAGCCATTTAAAGACAGTAAAGCAAACTTATCCTCTGGTCTTTGATATTCAATCTTAAACAGGAGAATTTCCGAATAGAAATTTAAACTTTGCTCTATATCTGAAACTGATAGCTCTGGTATTAATGCATTGAGTTTGTGCAAAAATGCTTCCCCCTTTGTTTAAGTTATTGATTATTATAACACTTACTATAAATTCTTCTTCCATTAAACTACTTCGTTAGTCCTAAAAGAAGTAAACAACTTAATTATTTTTTAAAGGACTTTATTATAAATTAAACAACTTTATTATCTCTACACATATTGGACAGAAACGTCGCAACTTTTTTCAAAGCATTGTGATTTTATTTCAAATGTACACCACCAATAAAATTTATCAATTTATAGTAGAATAGTAAAGAACACCCATATAGATAAAATTCAATCATGTATTTTGGGCCTGTCATTGTTTGAAAAGAGAATAACTGCGATAATTAGTATTGGATTAAGTAGAATCTTAATGAGAAACACAAAAGAGGGATGTAAATTCAGTGATTTTGTAATATGCGAAAGTGAGGGAAATAAACTGGGAAAAATTCAAAGTTTCAATTATAAAATGCATAAAATGAAAAAAGCTTGGAAAAAAAAATATTATGAAATTGAAGGAAAGATGAAGTATCCACTAATCTATTTTTTTAATAGCTTTATTAAATTAATAGAAGTAGGAATTGTTTTCTTTATATCTTTAGCATTATTACAGCAATTGAAAATTTTAAATTTGGAATGGATGGGAAATATTTTAGATCGATTACCTAAGATAAATCAAGAGTTAAATCGACAATTTTTATTTTCACAAATCAGTGTTACATTTATGATTTTGTCTTTATTTTCATTAATAATAAATCTAAAAAAAGAAAAAATTCTCGGAACATCCATTTACCAAATTGTATTTGCTAGATCTATCTTAGGGAATATTAAATTCATAAGTCTCTCTGTCTTCTTCTTCCTATTCATAAACATTACACTATATATTAATGACAGTTCTTCTCATGCAATTTTATATGTATTTTTAATTACTTTATCTTTGTTAACTTTATTAATTATAAAAATCATTTTTTATTCTAATAGTCAAAGATTAAGCGCCAATAAGATTATTAGCATATATAATCGAGAAAATACAAAGTTAGTACGTAAACCTAGAATAGTGTGGAAATCTGGGGTGCGTTTTTCAGAATACCTATATAATTTAAATGAAGACACCTTAGAAAAAATTCTTCGTGGAGATGTAGAATATAAAAGGAATCTTTATGTATATGAGAAAATAACCCACTTATCACTTGTAAAGTATAAAAATAAGGTTCAAGAAAATCATACTGAAACTATATATGAATCAGATATTATCCTGATGTGGGCCAGTGCCATTGAAGAATTAATAAAAAAAGAATTATATACAGATTCAATTAATCAATATAATAAAATGATAGGTTTGTTTAATTATTACGAAGTGTATTTATCTTCATTCCAGATCAACCAACTTTTAAGACAAATATTCATTAGTATTTCTGCTGCGGAAAGTAAAGTAGTTTTTGAACAAAATAAAGATATATTAAAACATTCCATAAAGCTTACAATGAATTATGGGTATTATAAATCTAATAACGATTTTTCTTACACCCGCTTAGGAAAACTAAAAAATTCGTTATATTTACAACCTTTATATGGGAACTTTATGGTTGATTATTATAATTTAATTGATAAAAACACAAAATTTAATGACTTAGAAAAATCAGAAAGAGTTTATCAGTATTTTGAGGCTCTTAGAATGATGTCATTTGATATACGGGATTATTTTACAATGGATATAAAATTTTATGAAGTAGGTCGGGAAATTAAAAAATATAATGAAGAAGATATAGCTTTGGTAGGGATACCTCTTAGTAATTTATTGCTATTAGTAATGCAGGAAGATAAGAAAGAAAGAACATTGTACTTCTTAAATCACTATAATGATAATTCAATTTACTTTGCCTGTTTAATTGTTGCTTCTAAGTTGGCTACCTTATATTTGCATATAAAAGATACTGATAACAGTAATAGAAAAATTGTTGAAGGTTATCTATTACTTGTATTATCAAAATTAGTCGAATTAGATGCCGAAAAAATAAAATATTATTGTTACGTTATAAAACTTACAATGATAGATCATAGGATATATGGAGAAATTTACTTTACGTTTGAAGAAATGAAGCTTTTAAATGTTATTAAGCAAACCGTTATGATTATAAAGAATAGAGTTGACATTAAGAAGACATCTTTTTCTGATTGGAGATTAAGTGAACTAGTAAATCTTTTTTCTACTAGCTACAATAGTGACCTTCTAAAAAAAGAACAAATAAAAGCTAATCAAGAAGTTAATAATAAATTTGGCGTGTTGAGACATCTATTGTAAAATATGCATGTCTATTCTTCGCAATGTAATTTTTATGGTAATAGAATATTTGCTAAGTTACCTTAGCTTAATCCTTAGTCAACTAATATTAAACAACTCTCAATATAACCCCATCCTAGATTTAGGATGGGGTTACTTTATAAAAATAATAAAGCTATTCCATTCTTTTCGGTTTTCTACATTCACTTCTTATCATAGCGCTATACTAAGATGGAGGCTTGGAATAAAGTCTGATTCAATTAACTTAATAAACCTTGATAAGAGAGCAAATAAAAAAGTGTGTTTTGAAAAAATATTCAATTTCTTAACGACTTTATTATTCGTAAACAAATACAATCTGAAAAACAACACAGTATAGCGCTATGTTGTCACTTTAACAAAGACAATTGCGCTATAATATTTACTGAACATATGAATAGGGTAACGACTACCTGCTGTTGGCAAATAGAAATTTATCTAATAAAAAGATCACCTGTTTCCAAGACAAGTGATCTTTTTATATATATTTCTAATTATCTAGTTTTTTGACTATTTTATTAACCTTTGTTTAAAATTAAACTTTTATTTAATAGTTTCGACTTCAGCTTCTTCTTTTTCTAAATCTTCTAGTAAGAAATCTAGTTCTATTATTGTAGATAGAGCATTGAATAATCTCAAAGCGTCTACTTGTTTCCAATTACATGGATAATCTCTTCCATGCAATACCCAATCTCGATTTATAATCGGCAAGCGAGCTGGTCTTTTATCGAAATTCCCACTTTTAAATACACAATTTAAATACTCTGCAACAGAAATGTAGCATATTATGTATGTCCTATCGGTTTCGACTTCTTTCTTTACCTTTTTATATTGATCTCTTAGAGGTGGTTTTCTTTTTTGATTTGGATTTAAATATTTTTGATATCTTGGTGAAATGAGAATATGGGAGATGTTTTCAATAATAATAAATAGATTAGGAATAACAATTAAATAATTACCATTTTCATAACTCTCAAAGCATTGTGTGAGGAGCACTCCCCACTCTTTAGTCAATTCATGTTCAAGAATTTGTGTTTTTATAAATTGAAATTCTTCTTCTTTTGAGTAAAACGATAAGAAAGTTGAGTCTAATTCATCTTGGCCTTCGATTTCTGATATTCCAATAGTTTCTCCTGGAGTCATGTTCATTGGGAGAGTCCATCCTCTTCTCCCTAAACTTTCAGCGGATTTCTTTTCCTTTCGCTCAAACTCTTCCCAATCTATATCAATTACAGGTCGTAAGGATACGTTAATTGATTCTATCAAATGCGTGCGTAGTTCTGCAATTTTCTGGAATGCTTCCTGCATTTGTTTATTTGCATTAACCCCTTGCGGAAAAAACTTATGTTTGTTCTTGATTAGAAAATCAGTATTAACTTGATGTTTCCTCTCTTCCATTTCTGCATTTTCTCCCCTTTGTATAAAATATAGTTTTTATTTAATAATCATCTCTCCTGTAACGAGGTTTGAGTACACATTGCAGGGCGCCTTCAATTGCAATTCTTCTATGATAGCCTACACATTCAGTCCAGTATATTCGAACATCGCCTTGAATTGATTTAAAGAAAATATTTCTAGGCCTTATGTTTTCCTCATAAAGCTTTTTGACATGTTCACGCAATCTATCACGTATCCAACCTTCACCAACATATAAAACTTCTTCGGTAATAGGGTTAACAAATATATATAATCCTCGTTTATCCTTAGGAACTAATTTATCAATCTTCTTTCTAAGAGGTAGATCATTGGTGTGCTTTTCTTTTTCATTATATTTATAATTCATTTCAAAATTGAACCAGTATGGATTTGATTCAAGTGGTAATAGCGAATTGTTTACTAGAACATCTTTAAGACTATTATCAAATTTATCATTGTCTAACATATAAACTACTCCTTTAAATAAAACGAGTTTCCTTTATTATATATAATCACATCCAATGTATAAAATTAATTATTTATCCATTCTCTTTTGATTGTAGATAACATATCATTTAGTATTCTATTCATTTCTTCTACTACAATTTTACTATTAGGCATTAATATATTAAAACCTATTACTTTTTTCTTTTTGGTATGTTCCCAACCACCTACAATAGCTTCAACCTGGTAATGTTCCTGTATTTCGTATATTAATGAATATAATAAATTTTGTTCGTTAGATAAGAAATAACGGTCATTTACCATCAAGTATTTATCTTTAGAATGTTTATCTCTAGATTGAGAAGAACTTTTATAAGATATATCAAATAGTTCTTCTCGGCTAGATTCAATACTCATATAGGATCTAGCTTCAACACTATTCATTTTTTTATAAATGTCTCCATTAATATAGTAACGGTAATTTATATTCTTTATTGCTTCCTCGACCTCAGAGATTGCTTGTTGTTTGTATTGAAACAATATTTTATCTGTTAAATCTTCTCTAGCTATATCAATCAATTCATCTTTAAAGATATTATAACTAATATCAGCTGCAGACGATGAAATTTTTGAAGATATATAATCAACATACTTAGAAATAGAAGCATCAGATACCCCGAATATGAATTCACTGTTCTTTCTGGTTGGAATTACTTCTATAAAAGGTATATCTTCTTCATCAAAGTATTGGACTTTCACATCTTCGTTTGCATGTGTTACATAAACCTCTATTACAAAAGGTTGAGAATTGTCATATTCGTCTTTTACTACAACGTCAGCTATAGAATCCCCTACCCATTGCTCAACTATAGCAAACCTCTTTTTATAAAACTTCAACATTTCTAATAATGATATTTCGTAAGAATCTATATTAATGGCCCTTAAAAATTCTTTGTATTTCTTTTTAAAATAACTCAAATCAATTTTAAGCTTTATGTCTTCTTCTTTATTTATCTTATTAACAAGAAAATGCTTCGCTTCGAAATGCAAGAGGGTTTCACGAGATATAGTACAATCGCTTCCAGGTTTATGACTAAAGTGATGTTCTCTTTTATTCCCTTTTTTAAAAATTACGTCTTCATGACAGTGTGGACACCTATATTTAATATTTTTATATAGTCTATCTTCAATATGTACGATATTCGTTTCACACAAGGCGAAGTTAAGTTTTACACTCACCCAGACGCACTCCCTTTCTATAAAATTAAATTTATATATTATTATATCACTATAAATAATACCATATACTTCTTTTTCTAACTTTCTATACTCTTGCATATCCCTATACAAAAAGGGGCTCAAAGGACTAAAATACAAGTTATGGAAGCTATTATTTCAATCGTTAGAACCTATCATTTTTAGTTACATATGAGATTTTTATAAAAAACTTTAATCAAAAAGGAATGAAACGGTATAACTTTATTCAAAACGATACATCTTTTTTATAAACAGTTAAGCTTAGTTATAAACGATAAACCTTTATTTCAAATCCACAATGGTACCACTAAATCTATTAAAATTGAATCTTGGCGCTCACTAAAAGATGAAATGAATGTCCTGGGCATAAAAGACAGTGACATCTTTCAAATTCAAATGCTAAAAATAGATTCAAAAAAAGAGTAACATAGCGCTATGCCATGATACTCTCTTTTTTATAAGTGAATTCCTTATCTAAGGCTATAATAACAAGGTTTTTGAGGCGTTCATCATAGCATTGTAATATTTCTTATGGAACTATAGCCCAGCCTAAAATTGGGTATACGGAAATAGAATCATAACATAGCAATATTTCTTTTGGAACTATAGCCGCACAATTATTTTTAGTTCAAAAAAACAAATCATAGCATTGCAATATTTCTTATGGAACTATAGCGGATTCCCTATATTAAAACCGCCTGATTCCATCATAGCATAGCAATATTCTCAACGGAATGATAGCATTAATATTAACAAGTTAAGAAATGGTTTTCTTAATTAGTTCATATCACTATTATTCCCATTTGCTTCATTTTTATAATTATACGTGTATCTAGGTATAAAGTTTATTTTTTGAGTTAATAATGCAACTATAAGGATCATATCATAGCGATGTTTCTTAAGTTACTATAGTAAGGGCAATGACCCGTGGCGTTTGGGGATCGCCTTATCCTGTCTGGATATTCTCCCCATGTGAAAAGCACCTAAGCATAACGCTATGGTGCTTTTATCTTGTAAAACGTGAAGGAGGTTGTGTAATTGCGATATGTATTAGGATTGGATATTGGAATCGCATCTTGTGGTTGGGCTGTAATCAATCAAGAAAAAGAGAGAATTGAAGATTTAGGGGTTCGTATTTTTGATAAAGCTGAAAATCCGAAAGACGGAAAATCCTTGGCTACTCCTAGACGTGACGCACGCTCTACTAGGAGGACCCTACGCCGTAAAAAACATAGAATGCAACGGATAAAGGGACTGTTAGTAAAACATGGCTTACTATCCAAAACCGAACTCGACCATCTATATGAAAGTGCTATTGAAGTTGATGTTTGGGACTTACGTTTAGACGCTCTAGAGCGCAAGTTACATCCAAAAGAGTTTACCAGAGTTCTTATTCACCTTGCTAAAAGAAGAGGATTTAGATCTAATAGAAAAGAAACCACTCTCTCAGAAAACGGACAAATCTTAGAGAGCATTTCAGAGAACCAACAGATCATGGAGCAACAAAATTATAGAACTGTTGGAGAAATGATTCTAAAAGATAAAAAGTTTGAAAACCATAAAAGGAACAAAGACGGTACTTATATCGGGACTGTTACTCGTCAACAACTTCAAGATGAAATACAAATGATATTCAATGCACAACGTTTGTTTAAAAATGATTTTGCAACAGAGGAATTTGAAAGTAGCTACTTAGAAATTTGGGCATCTCAACGTCCCTATGCTTCTAAAGATCAAATTGAAAAAATGATTGGTTACTGTACCTTAGAACCAAAAGAAAAAAGAGTCCCTAAAGCTTCATGGTCATTTCAATATTTTGTAGCGCTACAAACCATAAACAACCTACGACTGATTAATAAAGACAGGATAGAAGAACTCTCTTTTGAAGAAAAGAAACAAATTATGAATCTAGCACTTGAAAAACATATTGTTAAATACATTGATATCCGAAAATTATTATCCATTTCTAATGAACTTCATTTTAACAATCTATTATATTCAGCTGATACAGTAGATACAACGGTGGAAAATAAAAAATGTATAGAACTCAAAGAATATCACTCTATTAATAAGGTATATAAACAAATTTATGGAAAGAACGCCTTAAATTTATTACCTATAGATTACGATACAATTGCATACGGACTAACTATCTTCAAAGATGATAAAGATATCCTAGAATACTTACAAAATAAATATATAAATACAAAAGGAAAAACTATAAGTAATTTGGCAAAAAAGACATACGATGACACGTTTATTCAAGCATTATTGACTTTGAACTTCACAAAAATGGGACATTTATCATTTAAAGCCTTAAAAAATATCATTCCTTTTTTAGAAGAGGGAATGTCATATGATAAAGCTTGTAATAAGGCAGGATATAACTTTAAGGGAACATCATTTACAAAAAAAACAAAGTACTTGCCTGTTATTCCACAGAATACAAATCCTGTTGTACATCGTGCTCTTTCACAAACAAGAAAGGTCATAAATGCAATTATAAATAAATATGGTTCTCCAGTTTCAATTCATATTGAAACTGCAAGAGAGTTATCTAAAACATTCCAGGAAAGAAAAGAAATAGATAGCATGTACCAGGATAACTCCAAAAAGAATGAACACGCCATTAATAAGCTAAAAGAATTAGGTAACATTAATCCCTCAGGAATAAATATTGTCAAATTTAAGCTTTGGAAGGAACAAGACGGTAGATGTATGTATTCCGGAGAATATATTGAACCACATCGATTATTTGAAGGGGGATATACCGAAGTAGATCACATACTACCCTATAGTCGTAGTTTAGATGACAGCTATAACAATAAAGTATTAACGCTAGGAACAGAAAATCAGCGTAAAGGAAACAAAACTCCTTATGAATACATGAGGAATAATTCAATTTGGGATGAATTTGAAACAAGAGTACAGTCAAATAAAAAAATCAACAAAAAGAAACAACAAAAATTACTTTTACAAAACTTTTCACATGCGAGAGAACAAGAATTTATTGAACGCAATCTCAATGATACCCGTTATGCCACAATATATCTATCATCCCTTATTCAACAACACCTCATATTCTCTGAAAGCTATCGTGAGAAAAAAGTTCATACAGTTAGTGGAATTATAACATCTCATTTGCGTAGTAGATGGGGATTTAACAAAGATCGGAAAGAGGGGCATATCCATCATGCTTTAGATGCGGTAATCGTTGCTGTCACATCCGATCACATGATTCAAAGAGTAACAAAATATTATAAGTTAAAAGAGTTAAATAGAAACCGTCAAGCCAAACGGATGCAGTTTCCTGAACCTTGGGAAGGATTTCATTTAGAGTTAGAAGCAAGGATTTCTCCAAATACCCAGCAATACTTAAAGGGAATTCGTTTGAAAAATTACGCCGATGTCAATCTATCTGAAATCAAACCTATCTTTGTTTCAAGAATGCCTAAGCGCTCTATTACTGGTGAATTACATCAAGAAACAATCCGGAAATTCCTTGGTTATAACGAAAAGGGGAAAGTGCTAACCGCGACAAAAACAAAATTAGAAGATATTCCTTTTGATGCTAATGGTGATTTTCCCATGTTTGGAAAAGAAACTGATTTATATACGTATAATGCCATAAAAGAACGTTATTTAAGTCATAAAAAAGATAAACGCAAATCATTCCAAGAACCTTTATACAAACCCACAAAATCAGGAGGAATTGGACCACTTATAAAATCTATTAAAATAATGGATACAAGAACCATTGTTAATCCTGTTAATCAAGGTAAAGGTGTCGTGTATAATAGTAAAATTGCTCGTACTGATGTATTCAAAAAGGGTGAGAAGTACTATTTAATTCCCATTTACACAATTGATCTTATGAAAAATATCTTACCTCAAAAAGCAATTACAGCAGGAAAAGGATATGAGGATTGGACAACTATTGATCCTAGCTTTACTTTTTTGTTTAGTCTTTTTCCCAATGATCTAATCCAAATTGTCCCCTCAAAAAACAAAACAATTAAAGCTAGAACAACTGTATCGAAAAAAGAGGTATTACTCCCCTCACTCACAGGATATTTTAAAGGTGTTCATAGTGGAACTGCTGGGATTACTGTTGAAACGCATGATGGCAGTATTATAGCAAATGTAGGCTCCAAGCAGTTACTATCATTTGAGAAATACCAGGTAGATGTACTTGGACATTACACAAAAATTAAGAAGGAAAAACGTATTGGAATGGCAATATAGAATGGTAACAAAAAACGCAGCTTGCTAATATAGAATTTTGAATAGGGAAACATATGCAAACAAAGAAGATATTATCTCTGCTTAACTTACTTTATTTTAAAAAGAAAAAAATCGCATTCTAAACAAATGAAACCTCTCCTTTTTCAAATTAAAAAACCTTGTCTAATCCTCTAGTGACAAGGTTTTTCAGCATCTACCAGAAAATAACGATGTTTCTTATGGAACTATAGCGGTGGTGATTATGGCCAAAGGTAAGGTACAACCATAGCATAGCGATTTTTCTCATGGAACTTTAGCTTGGAAAACTCCATACTGGCAAAAACATTACCATAGCATGGCGATGTTTCTTACGGAACTATAGCCTCGGTGTATATCGAAGGACAAAGGAATAGACCATACCATAGCGATGTTTCTTATGGAACTATAGCAACACGTTTTGAAACACAATCTTGATCATATCATAGCAATTTTTTTTATGGAGCTACAGCTGGCTTTTGTGGTCTGTGGTCTCTTTTTCGCCATAGCATAGCGATGTTTCTTATGGAACTATAGCCTCTTAACGAATCCAGTAGCAGCAGAACATACCATAGCATAGCTATATTTCTCATGGAACTATAGCCCAATCCATCATGCATGGGTGGTAGTTGAACCATAGCATAGCGATGTTTCTTATGGAACTACAGCTCCAATTTCGCGTGAATGCACTTTTTGGTGACCATATCATAGCTATATTTCTTATGGAACTACAGCTCGCCGCCCATAAACAAGCTTATTTTTCTATCATCTTATATTAATTTTTCTTATGAAACAGTATCCTATTGTCCTTACTTCATGAAGATTCAAATGTCATAACCGTATCTCCAGGTAAAATTACATCTTATCCCATCAAGACACACCATTCTCATTATATATTGCAATGGTTTATATATATTTTTAACAAAAATATATATCCCAAACCTAAAAAACTAAATATAACTTATAAATTGACTTATCAAATAGCCTCCAGCAAGGAAATTGTACACTTACTCTTACTTTAAAATCAGTAAGTTTGAGCTATAGCATCGACACAATATTTATATTTTTTTAATCGAAAAGTTAATCTAGCCCCACAAGCTCCACATAAATTTCGTTCTTCATATCCCACTTCATATTTATCTACACCACCTTTCTTTAATGTGAACATGTGTAAATGTGTACATTTACACATGTTCACATTTACTTATATCTTAAATCCATTATAAAAGGATAAAATCAAATATAACCACAAAATTTACACATGTGAACTTTTACACAAGTCCACAAAGTTGATGTTAAATAAAAAGACTTCACTAATATGAAGTCTTTTTATTTAGTAATTATGTGAAATATAGGCAACAATATAACCCTATTTAATTAAGAACTTTGCTCTTTAACTTTATCGCCTTTCTTATTCGAGCCTAAATCAAGATCTGCTGATATATTTTGTATGAAGTCTCTATATAATTTCCTTCTTTGATCTGAGGTAAACTCCCCTTCTCTAATTATCGCCTTTAGAGTATTCATTTTAATAATTACGTCTTTGTTTAGTTTTTCCCTTTTAAAAAGTATGTCTATTCTCACTAGAATAATGCCTAAACAAAAAGCTGATAATGTATTAAAATTTCGAATTGCATTCTTAACATTGCCTGTTGTTAATTCAGCTATAGCATCTTTTGCACCCATAAAAACAAACCCCAGCACAATACCATAAGCAGTCCTTTCGGGTTGTTTTAACAACATAATATCTATAGCCTTATATAAATATCCTGTTATTTTATCAAGATCAATGTTCATTTAATAAGTGCACCTTCTTCACATAATTTGAGAAATCTATAATAGTATTTGATATTACTTCTTCGTTGAAAATCTTATTCCCATTAATTTTATCATTATTTTGAATAATAAATTCTATTAGTTCTCTTGCTTCATAATCATTTGTTCCAAACAAACCATTCTTTATTCGGTAATTGAGTAAAAATTGATAGCTGCAAGTTAATATTGCAAATATTAAAGGGATTACATTTATATATGATGGAACGACAAAATAGAATGACATAACTAGTAACATGATACTTCCTAATCCTATAATAATATAAGTTTTATATATTTTTTTTAACTTACTCTCTAAAAATAATGCCGAAATTATAAGACTATTTTCATTTCCTTTCTCTTCCTTTTGCTTTTGCTTTTTACGAGACTTGGATGATTTACTAGATAGAATAGCCATTGTCACAGATAATATATGATTAGTAGCCATTTTATTAATCATTCTAATAACTTTTGGTTTTCTTTGCTTTACTTCCCTCTGATCTGCAATTTCTTTCATGGAGATTAGAAATTGCTCCTTACTTGTCATGTATCTAACAAATAACTTCTCATCTTTTATGTAGCTAAGAAATTCCGTCTCTTTTTTCCTTTTATTAGCTTTCACATAAATAAAGCTTGTTAAAATTGATGTAATCCCAAGTAATACCGATAATATAGCACCTGAAGATTCTATAAACTTTATAAATTCTGTAAAAAAACTCATTTATTCTCGTGCTCCTCCCTTTTTAAATAAATTACCATATTTTATTCAAATGAATTATACCATTCATTATGATTTTTAGTAATTATTAGTAAAGGGGGATATTATAAACAAATTATTTCACTTCAAAATTACTGTAGCAAAAAAAACAAAAAAATTATATAAAACATGAGCTAACATTGGTACTTTCAAATCTTTTGTCTTTTCATAACTCCATGCATATAAACAACCATTTACAAAGTAAGGGAAGAAGAACCAATCAAAATGCACAGCTGCAAAGATACCATTAGCTATAATAATCGCTGTTGTGCGATTAATCCGCTCAACTAGTGTTCCTATTCCTAACGGTAGGATCTTTCTAAAAATCCATTCCTCAATTACAGGCGCTATTAATAAAGGGACAATCAGATAGAAGATATTCAACTCTACTTTTGCATTCACCTGTTCTGCATTGCCTGTATCAATTCCAAAATAGCCTTTTATATAGGAAAAAAAGAGACTGGACACAATAGCAAGTCCAGTCGTCATAAATACCCATTTCCCCTTTTCTACTACTCTTTTTACATTCAACTTTCTTCTCCCCTTACTATGATTCTTGTTTATTTTTTAGCTAATTCAAATGTGATCTTTCCGCTAGAATCAAGCTTCAAATACGCATCAAATTCTTTCCCTGATTTTCCTTTCATCCCTTTAATCAATCCTGTTTTCTTACCTACTAGTAATTTCTTAACGTTTGTTTCGCTAATTTTTTTGTTAAAAATTCGCTTGGAAGCGAGAACTTGCAACCTTCCTTATAGCCTGTACACCCGTAAAATGTTTTGCGATTCGCTATGTCTTTGCCACATTTCGGGCATTTACCTACGTAATCTTTTGTCTTCATTTCTTGCACTTTGCTATCTATCTGAAGCTCACCAATCGACTTCGTAGCATTTACAATCAGCTGCTTAGTGAATTCTCCTGTCTTCGCAACAAACACCTCTTTAGAGCCTTGTTTCTTCCCGATTTTACGCAAATACCCTTCCCATTGCGCTGTCATTTCGGGCTTCGCTAATAATGTTCCGCCCACGGCTTCGCAAAGAATTTCACCTTTCGGTGTAACAGTCACCTTATTCTTTTTCACTTCTATATATTCTTGTTTTTTGAGCGTTTCAATAATACCAGCTCGTGTTGCTTCAGTACCAAGTCCCTCTACTTCTTTTAGGATACTTTTACTTTCTTCATCTTCTACTGAAGCACCGCACGTTTTCATTAATGTAATGAGTTGTCCCTCTGTATAGGGCTTTGGTGGTGTTGTGATACCTTCTTTCGTTTGTATCTTCCCTTGTACAAGTTCGCCTTTTTGCACAACAGGAAGGAGGGATTCCCTGTCTTCGCTTTCTTCTTCGCTAGGCTGATCCGCTTTGTATAGCTCTTTCCATCCTAATGCTTTTTCCGCTTTTCCTTTTGTCGTAAACTCCAATCCATTCATATCTGTTGTAATAATCGTTTCCTCATATTCGTAAGGCGCATGGAACATACCCAATACACTCTTTAATACTTCCATGTACAAGTTGCGCTGCTTGTCTGATAATTGATCTACCTTTTGTTTCGAAGGAACATTTTTAGTCGCTATAACGGCATAGTGCTCCTGTACTTTTTGATTATCAACGTAGCGTTTATTCGGCTCTAATGATTTTGGTTGGAAGGATACTCCTATAACAGATTGATATCCCTCTACGTTTCGTACCAAATAAGCGAATTCATTTTCTGTAATGTAATCACAGTCTGTTCGTGGATAGGTCACAAGTTTTGCTTCGTATAGCTCTTGAACAATTTTCAACGTATCAGCAGGTGAATACTTGTACTTTTTATTTGCTAAAGCCTGTAAGGAGGACAGCGAAAACAACTTTGGTGCTTCTTGTTTCTTCGGCTTTACTTCCACGGATTTAACCGCTCCTTGCTGATTCCCTCCTTCAGACAGCTGATGTTTCTTCAGTAGCAATGCCACTTCATTTTTTGTTTGGAATCGCTCTTTGTATCTTCCCTTATATGTTCCATTCATGCCTTTAAATTGCCCTTCTAATTCAAAGAAAGGGGATGGCTTAAAGTTTTTAATGTCCTGCTGCCGTTGATTAATAAGACATAAAACAGGAGTCTGAACACGCCCTACACTGTAAACACCTTGTACGCCTTTTTGACGTAATAAAAGCGTATATAATCGGCTTGCATTCATACCAATTGCCCAGTCACTAATTTGACGAGCCTGTGCTTCAGCAAACATACTCTCAAACTCCGCACCTTCCTTCAGGTTCTGAAATCCCTTTTTAATTTCATCCACTTCTAAGCTGTTGATCCAAAGGCGTTTCATTTTTTTAGAAGAACAGCCTGCTTCTTGAATGATTAAACGTGCGATTGCTTCACCCTCTCTATCAATATCCGTTGCGATTGTAATACAATCCGCTTCTTTCATTAGTTTCTTTACAATGTTGAACTGCTTTCTTTTATCTGCTGATACTTTATATCCGTAGCGCTCCGGTAAGATTGGCAATTGTGACATATCCCATTTTTCCCACTCTGCTTTATAATCTTGTGGTGCTTTCAGTTCAACTAAATGCCCGTATCCCCATGTGATATTCGCTCCATTCGGCATTAAGGAACAAGGCGTAATAGAAAAGTATCCATCCTTCTTCTCTGCTTTCGGGAATGCTTCTGTATATGCTTTCGCTTGTGATGGTTTCTCCGCAATAATTAATGTAGTCATGTGTATTACTTCCTCTCAAATATTTTTTAGTAAAAAACAAAAAGAGCAACATATCGCTATGTCGCTCTTCAAACAAACTCTATTCAACAAACAAAAAAGCAGGAAGAATAATCCTCCTGCTTTTACAATTCATTATGAATGCCTACTACGGTAAGGCTACACCAATTTTTTCGCGCCTACTAAAGTAAGGCTACTCTAATTTAATCATCGTTCTTTTATTTTATATCATTACGAAGGTGAACGAGTAAGAACTCCGCTGAATATGTCCCTATTTCTTTTCATTTATATCATTACGGAGGTGAAACAGAAAAAGAACTCCACTGAATTGCTATATACTCATTATATATTATTTTTATTTAATTATCATCATTTTTTTATCTTTCCATCCCTCGTTGTTGCAAGTACGCAGCCCTTCTTCCTTGCTCTCTTTGCTCTTGTTGTTTAGCTACACGTTTACACTCATCGTTCCAGTCCCATTTTTTCTCTTCAGACGGCGCTTGCGGATACTCAGGTTTAAACGCAACTATGCTTCCATCATTCTTTTCATATCTAAAATGTATCAATCGTTCCGCAAAGGCTTTACCTGCTTTGTCATTGTCAACGCATAATGAAAGACTGTCAGGAACATCACCAATCCGCTCTTGACTCTTCATATAGTAATTAAATACTACTTGTGGTTTCAGTCCTTCCATACTAACCAAATGCGTATCTTTAAGGTCATGTTTATGTAGCGATGCATAACTCAACAAATCAATTGATGATTCGAAGAACTTAAGATTTCGTGGTTCACCATTTAATACATTAAAGCCATAGTTAGCCGTAGAGTTTTTTTGTATACTTTTCCACGCCCCACGTTTGTATTTATCCGATTTTACAACTCCTTGCTCTGATCCACCCATTACCGCTCCCGTTTCACGGTCTTTCCAAAGGAACAATACATTGTTGTACTTATCTTGCTTAATGAGCCCTTTTTTATGCAATGCATCTACAACTTGCGGATCAATCTTTCTTTCCTCAGTCAGATATTCTCTTGCTCTATCGAATTGAGGTACTTCTTTTTCCGCAAAATGTTCACAATCATAAGGCTCACTCACAAATGTAACCTCTGAAGCTTTTTCATAGTCCTGTTCTCCGTCCAGTAATCGCTGCATCGCCCCAGGGAACGAAGCATCTTCTACCTCCTGTACAAACTTAATAATATTCCCGTTAACCCCTCTACTGTTCCAGTAGAACTGATTTTTCTTCCTATCAATGATTAAGCTATCGTGTTCCGCTAAACGGTAATAACGTTCACTATCAGACTTTACGGGGATATCGTTTTGCATACAATAATCTACAATATCAAGGGATGCTGCCTTTTCAATTTCCTCTTTTGTATATCTTTTGGTATTCTTCGTTTGTTGTTCCATGAAAATTCCTCCATTAAAAAAAGACCATGCTTTTTCACATGATCTTTTTCGATTTATTCATATTTGTATTTGATTGACCTTAACTAAATAACGCTTTAAAGGATTCTAAAATCCCTGAAGCTCCAAATTGAAAACTTGCCATTCCATATGAATACAGTTCATAAATAACTACGATTGTACTAATCATTAGAATCATTTTTTCCGCTATACCGTTATAGCTGTAGTAAAAAACATGGAATCCGCTTTGAAAGTTTCTATTGGATAATGGCAGCAGCCACTTAATCCCTTTTTTAGAGAAACTGTCTTCCACTAGATGTAGAAAGTAACCTGCAAGGATGCACATCCCATTCGTAAAGGACAATGGGGTCATTCCCACGGCAAATAAAATAGGAATCAACACAAGCACCAATCCAAATAGTGAGTGTGTAATTCCTCTATGACCAAATACCGTATTCATTAAATCTGATACTCCACGAGTTCTTCTGCCAATCCATGAATGTTGTTCATCTATATCAGGCAACAAAGCCCCAAAACCAACCGCTATCACATTCCCAACCGTAAGGTTGCCCGTTGATGCCAAGACAGGCAGAGCAACCGCTAGGCTTGTTGTAAGATGCGTTTTATACTTCATTTCTTACACCCCTTTCGTTTATTAGTAACCACGACCAAGCATGTGTTTCATCATATAATGTCTTCTTGCCTGTTCTCTTGTTTGCAAAACTTGCTGTTGTTCTTCCTCATGAACTGTATCTTTCCCAACATATCGCTTCCCAACTTCAGGGATAGTTCTTGATTCTTTTACCTCCATAGCGCCATGCTCTTTCATTACCGACCCCACCGTTTTAACGGATTCCGTTTGAAAAACTTCTTCTGTTTCGGTTTTGCGGTCATTTACAATCTCTTCTTTGTGTAACTTCGCATGAGCTAATTCATGGATTGCAACTGACAACTCTTTCGTCTCAGTGTTCCTTGTATTCATTACAATTTGAGCAAAAGATGAATCTGCTACTTCAACATATGCGCCATGTATAGTTCCTAATTCTTTAATCAATGCACCTTGTCCCATATCTTTAATTTTAATATTTTCTTTTTCAGCTAATGCCTGAATACCTAACTTTAACAGCTTTTTGTTTTCCTCTGTCACTTCAAAATCAAACTGGCGATTCGGGAATATTTTTGGCAAGTCTTCAGGACTTGCATTTGTTTGCGAAATATCAAAGGCTGTTGCTTTCAAGTAATAATTTGTTTGCTTCTCCACTTTCAACTCACCATTTTTCACTTGTTGCTTTTGTTCCCCTGTTAATTTAGTTAGTGGAATTGCTAATTTTGTTTTTGGATCTCTCACAAATTCCTTTATATAAGGATGAAAAACTTTCATTGCTTTTTCACCCTTATTTACATGGAATCCTGCATCTTTAAATGTTTTAAAATTGGCACATGCATACGCATTTTCAAATTGCGATCTAATTAACTGCATGTTTCTAGGAGAATAGTTACTAAACTGTGCCATGAAATTTGCTAACTCTAACATATCCTCTGGCGATCTATAATACTTCGTAATATCCGTAAGAACCTTGTCCATTATTTCTTTTGTTTCTTCTTTAATTTGCTCTTTTGTCTTGGGTGTATATTTCTTTTTCGTGTAAGTCATTCGCAAATTACCCCTCGTTCTTCATCATATTTTACAAATGGTAAACTATCGTTTTCCGCTGCTCCATCCATAAAATCGGCATAGGCTGCCGCTTCTTCTTTAGAAACTTTTACAATAACTTGTTTATTAAATAAATACTTACTTAGATGAACCTCATTCTTTACTTGATCCACATGTTCAATCATATAAAAATTGTTTTGAGACATATTACACACTACCTTTCTATTATTACAGCGCTAATTTGAAGTATATTTTTTCGTAAGTTTGTTTTCCTTTGCCCCAAGTTATATTCCAATCCTCTAACGAACCTGAATACACTTCTTTAAATTTTAGAATCGGATTATCCATTGAACCCACTATCACAATTCCAAATCCTTTATCATATGTAGGTTCACCCTCATGTTTTTTCCACAGTTCAAATTCACTAATTCCATATTTTTTAGCAAAATCAATAACCGCTTCCAGTATCCAGTTTTCATTTTCTTCTTCAGTTATATTCTTCTCAAAATCCACCTCAAAACACTCACCATAATCATCATCTCTGATTAAAAAATGATTTTCTCCTTTCTTTATATTCTCTTCAATCACACTTCTATTTTCTTCGTTACGGCTAAATCTCGTACTTGAAACGATGGAATAATACACTTTTTTCTCCACTTTAAATCCTCCTTTTAAATTAATAATCCATTTCTTGTTGTCGTGCAATTCGTTCCTGTACACGCTCATACTCTTGTTCTGCGCGCCATTTTGTTAAATCATCATTCAACGCTGCTTCAATATTTCGAACATCTTTTTTTCGAATTAATGGCGGTTTGTATGGAGAATAAGTAGTGTATTCTCTTCTTTTTTCTGACCGCCCCCTTTCATATTTCTTTTTAATCTGTTCATTTTTTTGCTGAAATTGATACAGCGGATTATCTTCATAAGGGTTCTTTTTCTTTAATTCTTTTAGTAAGGAATTACCCATACGCTTCTGCATATCTTTCATTTGATTCTTTGCGTAATCCTTATCTTCCCTTTCCGACTCTCCATATAAACCCTTTTGAAAACTTGATTCTTTTTCTACAGCTTCTTGGTATTCCTTAAAAATCGGATTGTCTTTCATTAACAATCCTGTCAGTTCATCAATTTTATTTCTTGTTTCATTCGGCATTCTTTTGCTGCCATATGTCCAATCTTTCTTGTTACTAGGTAACCCGTTGTATATCTCTTGTAATAAAGTAACTTCCCTATTTGGTTGCTTATCTTTTGATTGTAAATACTCCTTTTTGACTTCTTGTACTAAGTCATTTCTTAGATTCGAGATTCGACTCAACTCACTTGTACGATCTACGAGGGAATTCGCAAAAGTGGTTTTCATATGATCTAATGTACTTTGTTTTCGTTTCCCTTTTGGCTCATAAAAAACTTCACCATCCACTTTCACTTCAACCAATTTTCTTCTATTTTCTTTTTCTACCGTTCCGTAATGAATGTGAATGTGTTCTGTATTCCGATGAATAGATGCAAACCAAAAGCCGTTATTCTCTTCAATTTTTTCATCCTTGAATAACTGTTCCATCATTTTATGACTTGCATTTCGAATCCGATTTTCATCTAACACGTCCGTTACAGGATCATATAGTTTCTGTTCGATTAGAAAGTCCGTATCAAATGAGATAACATCTTGATAATAAACCGAACCTTTATTTTGTGCTTTTCCCACCAACTCTTTTATTTCATTTAAATCATTGGAGGTAATGACATTTTTATTTTTCGAAAAGACACCTGACAAAATTTCTTCTGCTTTTATCTTCTCCTGCATTTGTTCAGGAGACAAATCTTCTATATGTTTATTAAGCAATGACACCTCTTCTTCTTCCGTTTTAGTCATTTTCTTTTTGCTTTCTAGCGCATATTTTCTTCCCATATAGCTAACATACTTTTCAAAATCAGTCGTAGTATTAAAACTGTTTGGAGAAGTTAAAAGCACTTTTGCTTCAGCTTCTTTTTCAGATACACTCACTTTCTTTTGATTAGAATGAGGACTTCCCCTCTCCATATCAAAAGAGTCAATTGCGTTTTGCAATCGACTCAGTTCGGTTAATTCTGTATTTGTTAAGGTATGTCCATCTTTCAAAAGTGCTTTTTGTCTCATGCAATAATCTACATACGTTGTAAAACTCTTTTGATTTGGAATGGTATATTGAGATGTTAATATGATACTTGGTGATTTCCCCATACATCATTCTCCTTCAAGTTATTCTAATTCTTTCCGTCTATGTTCGGGGATTTGTTCCCACTCAATTTCCTCATACATGGTCTGTCCTAATCTAGAAATTGCCTTATGTGGTTTACCTTTTTTCATGACAATTTGTACATCATCCGTAATCATCGGTAATGTTTTCTTTGCAAAAGACGGTGTTTTAACTTCTCTCTGTATGTGTTCCTGCTCTTGGAACGTTTCCTCATTGTTTACTTCAATTGATTCACGTTTAACAGTTCGAGAGAACTTACCTTCCGACTTCTTTGTAACAGCAGATGCAATTTCACTTTTAACTTCTTTCTGCAATTCTTCTAAACTTAAATCGCTCCCTGATCGTGAGATAAGTTCCATGTTTAACTTAATTAATACATCCATTTGTTGTTTCATTGTATTAACAGATTGCGTTAAACCTTTCACTTCTTTTTTCAAAAGTGATACATCATCATGACCTTTTCCTACTCTCATTTTTTCATCTAATAGTACAATAGCGTGTCGCAACACATCTGCTTCCTTTGGATACTCTGGGTACTGCTTAAGAAAGTCTTGTACGATATCAACATGTATTTGATTCCCTCTAAATTGAAATAACTTTACATAAGCCATTTATAACACCTCTACTCTTCTTTTAACTTTATCATTGCAGCCACAAGTTCATTTGTAACATCTATATACTCTTGCAGCTTATCACTCTGTCTATCTAATGTTATAGAAACATTTGTAACTGCTTCATCAAATTTATCTTCTTTATTCCTGCTATATTCTTGGTCAAAATGTTGTTCGAACATCATATTAATGTACTCCCAACGATAGTAAGCTCTCCCTAACTTCTTCCCAATTTCCTTACACCTTTTATCAATTTCAGCTACATAACGTGGATTAGCCTTCCGAACATGAATTTCCATATACCCACCTACTTTATTTTTCTTTATCAACTAACTATGCATAATTGCTAGACATACAGATCGTTTATATCCCCCTCTAGCTTGGTATAAACTTAACTAAAGGCAATGATGAAAAAAAGAGCATAAGGAAACCTGATATCACTTTGTAAACAAAGTGGTTAAATAGGCTGTGCCTATTAGGTTTCTACTTCATTCAAATTGATATCACTATTCCTCTCTGAGTGGTCACTCAGTGGTCATATTTTAAGGATAGTGGTCATTCCGTGGCACTCGGTGGTCACTCAGTGGTCACTCAAAAACACTATTTTTTATATTGTTTTTTTCTTTTCGCTCAACAATTGAATTTTCTTTTCTTTCATTTTGATGTCTTCTTTTAACATATCAATTTCCTTTTGATGATTGTTAATAGTAGACTCATTTGAATTGATTGTGTTTTTTGTTTTCACTTTTTCGCCCTCTGTTTGGTACTCCATTTCTTTTGTTAACTTTTCATTTTTGATTTTTAATTGCTTCATAGCTGAAGCTTTATCATCAATTTTCTTCTCCATTTCTTTCATTTCTTTTCTCAATCCCTGTTGCGAAAATGCAAGATACTCTTTTTCATAGAAATCTTTCGATTCCTTTTTCAATTCTTTATTAATCAATTTTTCATTTTCTAAAACGTACGTTTTCAAGCTCCGTTCCTTTAGATCATCCACGTCCGTTTGCAATTCAGGATGAATATATTCAGGCTTCACAACCGAAGATACAACACCAAATTCTTCAGGAACATTTTCACTAATGACCACAATGTAGTTATCACTTGCCCGATAAACCTTCGTTTTTACGTGATTATCTTTTTGTTTAATGTATTTATTCTCTACTTTGTATTTCATATTACTTAGAATTTGAGAGTCATTATCTGCCCTTAACTCATAATCAATTCGTAACGTTTGATTGACTGGATTGTATTCTTTTTTTGCAACTGAAATCTTTACCGTGGAGGACAAACTCTGATACTCACCTATTTTCATTTCTTCAAATTTATATGTCGCTCCACTAAAAACAGGAGAAATACAAAGTACAAAAAACACTGTAAAAAAGCTTCCTAAAGTATATAAATACGCCTTCCTTTTTGTATTTGCAGGTTTTCTACCTTCCTTATTCATTCCAAAATTAAAATTCATTTTGTTGTTTCTCCTTTCACATTTACTACGCTCACTTGAGCGTGAATGTTTTCAAGTTTATAATTTGTATACTTTTCTTTCCCATTAACACTAGACTGATATTCACGTACAATGAGCCATTCCACTTTTTCCCCAAAGTTATAATCAAACCATGTTATTGGAATTTCAATAAACTTATCTTTCCGAATCCCCTTCTTTTTTCGTAGACTTAAAATTAAATACCTACCTTCTTTTATATAATCATGATTGGGTTTTAGCTCACTCAAAAGCATGATGTTACTCCTTCCTGTTAGATTTATTTGTTAAACGAAAAGCCCCATACTAGTTAGTAAGGGGCTTTTCCATTACATCATTTTCTATTCATCGCTTCGCTGGATACGGATTATACTCTACAACTTTGATTTCTTCTCCTTGCTTTTCTAGCGTTATCTTTACAACACTGTTGATCGTTGTTTTTTTATTTTCTAGTCCCTCAATTGTGTACTCCACATCAAGTAAAACCGTACATTTCTTAGAAATATCACCTTCTGAATTAATGTATATCGCAGCCTTATTTACATGTGATTTGAAGTTTGGATCGCCTAAATCGTCTGTATTAGGTGCTACTACATCTACTACCTTTTTGTCCGTTATTTTTAACAAGTTGTTTCGTCTTTCACCTTTATTTTGTACCGAGTAATCTAAATAAGCATGTACGAATTGATTTGCAACTTCTCTATATTTGTTTTGTAAATCTACTGTTGGATTACTTTCTTTTTTATTTTCGTCCGCTGCACCCTCATTTACCTTTTTACTTTCCTGCTCCAACTTCACTTGTAAATCCCCAATTTGTTTCTCTTTTTCTGCTACAGCCACACGATATTTTTTATCTTTCTTATCGAACTCTTTCGTTGTGTTATATGCCCATATTCCGTTAAACGCCAGTGATAAAATCAACGCTCCACTTAAAATCTTTGATAGATTATTCATTTATTTTGCACCCATTTCTTTTTTATTTTGGAACAACTCTTCTAATTCCTGCATAGTACTTTTGCCATCCTGCCGATGTAAATTGGTGATAACCTATCCCTGCATTTTCAGAATCATACATTGTATTTGCATCAACATATATCCCTACATGACTTACATGATCGGGTCCACCGTATGTCCCTTTAAAGAAAACTAAATCGCCCGGTTGTGCATCTTTTGGATCAACTTCTACAGTTGCATAGTATTGTTCTGATGCTGAACCATTTAAATTGACTCCTGCTGCTCTAAATGCCCAAGATGTTAATCCACTACAATCAAACCCCTGTGCAGGAGTTTTACCGCCCCAAACATACGGGTTTCCGTTATATTTCAAAGCTTCCTCCATTATTTTTTTAAAAGTTTCTGATCCATTTACTGGTGCAGTCCCGTTATTAAAACTTAAATATTGTTTCACCATTTCTGCATAATAAAAGTTACCGCCATTGATATAGCGATAACCACCATTGTAAGCAATTGCTACAGGTTGACTGTATCCAATTGTTGTTCCATTCCTATTACCACCAGCAGGTGCAACAACTGTTAAAGAATAATAATCAGCCGTTTGTAAAGAATGCGTTTTACTATTTGCTGCTAACCAATGCACATAATTACGACCAAAGTTGTATGTTTGTACAATGGCTAACAAATCATTAATCCCTAGCATTTTCGCATCATCAAATGCGCCTTTTAAATGCATCACACCATAATAAATAGAATCTTTTGGGTTAGAAATTGTATTCATTGCCCAACCTTGTGACTCTGAAGACTGCATAATATCAGGTAGTTTTTCTGAAATACCATTGCTCTCTACCATAATAATTGCTAGCACATATGGAACTAACTCTGGTACACCTTGCGCTGCACATTCCTGTTCCACCATTGATTGCCACCTCATGACCTCAGGTGGTAAATTCTGTACTGAAGCATTCCCACTTATGCCACCATTCGGTGTACCTGTAGAGCTTTCTCCACCCAAAATCGCCATACTGACAATTAAAAGAATCGTAATGGCTGCCGCAATTATTATTCCTGTAGAACCACCTAACAAGCGAACGAGCCATTTTATTCTTTTTACTTTCTTATACTTTTCTATTGCTGTTTCTTGTGTAGCTGCCATTTTACTGACCACCTTTAAAGCGCTCTAATTGCTTCTCGTCAGGATCAAACATCACGTTATATGTCTCAGTAGAACTCACTTGTACAATTGCTTCTCCACGTTTTAACTCAGGCAAGATACGAAACTCTGATTCTGTTAAACTCTCACCTAAAACGCTTTTTAAAGTCTCTAATACGGAGTTATCCATGTTCAAGAATATTTTGTATTGAGTTAATTCAAAGATGGCTTTCATCGTAGACACATCCACTGTACTTCCCGGTGGTGGTAACATTTCTTGCGGTGATTGTGTTGCAAAAAATATACCTGCAAAGAATTTTCGCATCTCACGTTTGAACTCTAGCACATAACGATTGGCAAATTCATTTTGCGAATTGATAATGTTATGACACTCATCAAGGAAAACCATAAAGTACTTAACGTCTTCTATTGATAAGTTTTTCTCTTCTCGTAAGTACTTCATTTGACGACCATTTTTAAGCGCATGACTCCAAATCAAAGTTAATGCGGTAAACAACTGACAGTTAAAAACTGATTTATCATATTTTGAAATCCCATCAATATCAAAGAAAACAATCTGTTCATTTTCAAAGTTTTTAAGTGTTGTATGACCGTTAAACATGTCACCGTACACCGTAATCATGTCCTCCACCTGCAATTTGATTGCTTCTAAATCACGGTGACGTTGTGGTGTTGCCCCTGCTTCCAGTTTTAAATTACTAAGATATTTATAGAAATCTTCTAGGACTGGATAGTGATTAGGAGGAAATCCCGTTACTTTGTACGGACGTTCACTTCCCTTTTGAGGTACAAGCCCCCACTCAATATAGAAAGCATACAAATGTTTACGAAACTCTTGAATCACCGTATCATCAAACTCTGTATTTAAGAATCGAATCATATTTGTGACTTTAGAAATATGTTGAATGAACGAACCCTTTTCATCTACTGCACCTGTATTTGTGATTTTTGTTGCAAATACTTCCAAAGGATTAATCATTCCTGTTTCTACTTCTTCTGAATCTTGAACCCCGCTTAAATCAATTATTTTACCGCCTTGCTGCTGTACAACTGTGTAATAATCTCTTGCTTTATCAAACCCACGAATGAAGCAATCCTTCGCAACCAAGCCCTCTTCGAGCTGTTTAAGTAGTGTTGATTTACCAGCGCCCATCTTACCAAAAATAAAACCACTAAATGATGTTCGAGTACCTGTAGAGAAAAACGGGTCTAAAATAAATGCGCCACCTGTTGAGGTTTGTCCTAAGTAAATTCCTCTTGGGTCTTTTAAATCTTGATGATGAAAAGGAATACCAAAACCAATATTTTTTGAAGGTAATGGACGTCCACTTTTCACTCCCAAGTATTCTATTTGATCGTCGTAGCTTGCAAACAATGTTTGCCACTCTTCTTTTTGTTTAAAAACATACACTTGCGCTTTATAGTTCTGCCCCGCAATTTCTTTCTTAATATCCCCAATTCTTTTCTCTAATTGTTCTAGTACTGGATCGTAGATATATATTCTTAGTTTCACCAGTTTTACAATTTCGCCTTGCTGCGTAATAGAACGGGCGAAGTCAGTTAAATTTTGCAATTCCCAATGAGCATCGTCACGATCCGTAGAGCGACGCTCTGATGTCATACGGTCTTTTAATTCCGTAATGGAACGGTTAATATCTTTTACTACTTCTTCTTTATTTGCAGTCGCTATATCTACACTTGAAATCGTATCTTTATTGTTCATGAGTGCCGTTAGCCATAGCGGAGGAATGTCTTCAGCTAAAGAGTACACATGTAAACATGCAACATAGCAATCGCCTTGCGCTATGTACTTCTCATTAAATTTAATGCCACCTTGTGGCTGCACCCTCGAAATAAAATCTAAATCATATCCTTCAGTACGATATTTTTGCTGTTCTTTTTTCCCTAACTTCACCATTATTCATTTCCTCCTTTTACATTTCTGAATTCATGTTTTGTAACTTAAAGATTAGCTTCTCAACTTCTTTTGCTTTCATATTCTGCAAGTTAAATTGACGTCCACCATAGCGCTTCATGTCCTTCACATTCTTCACTAACTCTGTTTCACTTTTTGCATACACAACAATAAAGAACGCCAATTCCTTTAAATTCTTTTCTACCCACAGTACCCGATTTAAATTTTCAATTGCTAAACTGTAGCGCTGATACCATAAGTGTTCTTCGTTTCTCTCTGACACATCTTGACTCATTTTCCCTTGATATCGTAGCGCCATGCGCTTCCAGTACACCTGTTGTTCTGTTGTTTCTGTAGAGTACGTAAGAGACAAAATCTTGAATGGCTCATGATACACTCGACATAAACTTGTTAACTGATTCATAAATCGTTTTAAATCATCTTGGTTCATAGAAAGTAAGTCCGTTGTCTTTACCTTTAAATACACCTGCAAATTGTCTCTATGATCCACTAAGACCCCTGTTTTTTGTTCCAGTCGTTTATAAGGGGCAATATCAACAATTGATGCATCCGTATTTTTAAAAGAAGCAAAGATTGTTGAAATAAAACTTTGTTTTCCATTACTATTTTCTGACTCAATTTTTCTCTTTCGGTTTACTTTTTTAGATTCAACTGTCGCAACTTTCATTTTCATCTTTCCTTTCGTGAGATATAAAAAAAGAGAATGCTATATTTGCACTCTCCTTTCATTCCTATTTCTTTTTTGTTTCGCTGCTTATGGTATTTACTTCAATTGGATGATAGTTTTTATTGTCCATCTTTAACATATCCAAAATCACAAATATATTTCTGTTTGTAGGACTGTTATGTGGTTTAATGCATAAGAACAATCCCAACGCTCCAAACAGCACATAAAACATAATCCTTCCAAATCCTCCGACTGGAACAATCTTCGGCATATAACTTGCTAGAACTAACATTAAAACTATGATTGCTCCATCCATGATATAAAAGAAGGCTAACTTAATTTCTTGCTTTGTATTTTTAGGATTACGCATCATTTCCATAATTAATCATGCTCCTTCTTATCTTTCTGTTCCTTGCTCTTACAAAAATCTCTGTCTAGATATTCAGCGTTTGTTACCGTTACCCACACAGGCTCTTTTTTCTTTCTTCTTTTAAAAATCTGTTTAAAAAAAGTTGCGATTATGCTTAACACAATCGCAACTCCTAACATCAAGATAGCAAATATCCAATTATTCATTTTAAAATCCCTTTTGCTTTCTCTCTATTTTTTGATGACTTGTTATTCGAGTGCAGATGGAGAGAAAAATAAGTTAGAAAGGAAAAAATAACAATGTAATGATATAAATGATCTAATTCAAAACTTATTTGAAAAACCCGTATAGCAACGGCAGCAAACAATCCCGCTATTATTATTAAAATACTAGCCTGTGATTCTCGTTGCTTCATTTCAAAGTAAATTCTTCTTTGATTCGCAATATCAATTACTTTCACATTTAACCCTCCTAATCTCATTTTCTACGTAATTGATCTGTCCGATTATGTTTACTTCCTCTTTGTCTTAATCCTGACTTTGTTCTTTCTACTACATTTTCTTGTACATTCACATCTCGTTGTACCGTGGTTGCTCCTGCTCTTACATCCGCAGTTACTTCACTACTACCTCGAACATTATTTTCTACATTAACATCTCGTTGTACTGTCGTTGCTCCTGCTCTTACAGTATGATTTACTGCTTCACTTCCTCTTACATTGTTCTGTACATTCACATCACGCTGCACTGTTGCTGAGCCTACTCTTACAGTATGATCTACTGCTTCGCTTCCTCTTACATTGTTTTGCACATTTACATCTCGTTGTACCGTGGTTGCTCCCACTTTCACATCGGATGTTGCTTCATTGCTTCCTCTTACGTTGTTTTGCACGTTTACATCCCTTTTGTACTGTCGTTGCTCCCACTTTTACATCGGATGTTGCTTCATTACTTCCTCGTACATTATTTTGTACATTTACATCTCGCTGTACTGTCGTTGCTCCTACTTTTACATCGGATGTTGCTTCATTGCTCCCTCGCACATTGTTTTGCACGTTTACATCTCGCTGTACTGTCGTTGCTCCTACTTTTACATCGGATGTTGCTTCATTACTTCCTCGTACATTATTTTGTACGTTTACATCCCTTTGTACTGTCGTTGCTCCCACTTTTACATCGGATGTTGCTTCATTACTTCCTCGTACATTATTTTGTATGTTCACATCACGCTGTACTGTTTGTGTACCTGACTTCATATTTCCTTGCGATGCTTCAGCACTTCCCGTATTTCTTAATTTGTTTTGTATTTCAATTTCTCTTTCTGCTGTTTGTCTTTCGCCTTTTACATTGCCTTGTTGCCCTTCAGCACTTCCTGTATTTCTTAGTTTGTTTTGTATTTCAATTTCTCTTTCTGCTGTTTGTCTTGCGCCTTTTACATTGCCTTGCTGCCCTTCAGCACTTCCTGTATTTCTTAGTTTGTTTTGTATTTCAATTTCTCTTTCTGCTGTTTGTCTTTCACTTTTCACATTGCCTTGCTGCCCTTCAGCACTTCCTGTATTTCTTAGTTTGTTTTGTAATTCGATTTCTCTTTCTGCTGTTTGTCTTTCACTTTTCACATTGCCTTGCTGCCCTTCAGCACTTCCGGTATTTCTTAATTTGTTTTGTAATTCAATTTCTCGCTCTGCTGTTTGTCTTTCGCTTTTCACATTACCTTGCTGCCCTTCAGCACTTCCGGTATTTCTTAATTTGTTTTGTAATTCGATTTCTCTTTCTGCTGTTTGTCTTTCGCTTTTCACATTACCTTGCTGCCCTTCATTTGAAATAGAAGCTACATTTGAACGATTAGCCATCTTAGGGCTAGCAGATGGCTCTATACCTGCATTTGCATTATTTTGAATGCCTTTACCTATTGTATTAAGTGTTTGACGATCAGCGTTTTCTTGTGCCTTTTCTTTACCTTGCGCTTGACCACTTTTAAATTCACTTACAGTACCTTTCACACCGTCCGATACGCCTTTTGCAACGCCTGATACCTTTTCCTTCCCTTTATCAACAGCGCCACCAACAGTTTCAGCCACTTTATTTCCTGCATCGTTCATCATACCGCCCACTCCACGATTTGCAACGTAACTCATGGCAGCACCCGTATTTCTAGCAAATTTCTTCGCTTGCATACCGCCGCCTTTAGCATTATTCTTTTGTTCTCCATGTGAATCAGCACTCTCTTGATTCGAGTCCATTTCAGAGCGTTTAGGCGTATCCTCTCTCGTTTGTCCACTTCCACCACTCATTAGGTTCTTCGCACCGCTAAACATACGACCAGCGCCCTTTATAGCTCCCTTCGCTGCCATAGCTCCGCCAACCATACCCATTAAGTGATTCTTTCCTTCTTTTAATCCAACATCAACACCAAAGTATTTTAAAATAGATTCTGATCCTTTAATTAATGCGACAGTTAAACAAACCATTGCTACTATATATAAAAATGCATTGATGTTTTTCTCTGCTAAATAGTTAACGATAATTGTATAGAATCGTAAATTTAAACCTGTAAAGGCAAATACTAAGAATCCTTTAAAGATATCCTGCATGACCATTTTTGTTTTTTCACCCGTTTCAATATCCGTAACGAACACAATTGGGGCAATAATTTTCTTCATGGCAATTTCAAATATCGTCATCACAAATACAAATACCGTAAATAAATAAGCAACTCCCAGAGCTAATAACCCCCCAAATATAGTCCCGAAGTTCATTGGATAACGTATATATCCACCTGGAAATTTATCTTTAAATGGATTAAACACACTATTCTTTATTTCTTCTATTACTTCTTTATCCCCATCATTTGTAATTTTGTAGGATAAAAATTTCGTTTCTTCAGGAATTCCATCCTGTTTTGATAAATCTTCTATAGACTCCGGTGTCACTATATCCCCCAAATTTGCTTGAAGGAAGACTTCCTTTCCCATTCCATTTTTCGGTTTATTATCTGTAGATGAAATTGCTGGTGCATTTTCCTTTTTCCCTTGTATTGGATCGAATCCTGTTTTACTTAAATAAATCAGATCAGCTGTATTCTGCTTGACTAAATCCCAAGCTAATCCATCTTTTGTTTTACTAGTGTTTGTCGTTTCTGAAAAAAAATCAGTGGATATCTTTTGCATATCCGCCATCAACTCATTTAATCCACCTAGTAAGCCAATCATTACAATAATGTTAACTCCTACTGATTTAAAACGTGGGGGCTTATGCTGAATGATTGTTCTAATCCCTAGCCATACGACAACTAATACGAATAAGGCATAGAATAAACCCTTTATAATAGATGATGCAAAGTCATTTAATCCTGCATCTTTTAGCACATCGAAAAAAGAAAAAGTGTCAGGAATTAGTCCTTCTAGCGCTGATACAATATAAAGTAATGTCTTTATTATTCCTCCTTGAATTGTTTGCCAAATAGAACCTAAAAAATCAGCATATTGTATCCACTCATTTTTTAAAAAGGCAATTGCTTTTTCTGTATCCACATCTTTCAGACCAAGAAATTTGTACCAATCAAAAGCATACACAATCGGTGTGAACACGAAACTTACAAATAGCATCGCGACTGCAAAAACCCCTGTAACTAATGATTTCTTACTTCGTAACATCCATTCTTTTATTTTCATAGTAGCCATTTCTTTTCTACCTTTCTGCTTGATTTCAAATCAATTACTCTACCAACATGTCCAATAATTTTTCTAAATATCTCTTCACTTCATGATTTGAAGAATGTTCTATTAAAAATTTCACTTCTTCTGGCTTAGGACTAATAGTATCCGTTGCGTAATCTAATAACATTTGTACAAGTCGTTTCTGAATATCTTCTGTATCGTTTCTATTTCTTTTCTCTTTCATAAGACCAATGAGTGATTTTATAGCTTCATTAATGTCCGTTTGCTCTTTTTTCACTACAGGATTTGCTTGTTGTTTCTTGATATATTCTTTTTTTGCAACTGGATTTATAATGAAATCCAAGAAATTCAAATATAAGTCTGTTAAATCTAACCCTGTATGCAGCGACGGTATATCAATCCCATTCAAATCTTTTGATGTATCAAAATCCTTACCTAAGAACTGCCAACGATACGGCATGCTTGTTTCTCTTGTATTTAAAATCGGATACGCTCTAACTTTCTTTCTATTTAAATCCTGTCTATGTAATGCACGAAGTAATAAAGTTTCTCCTTCAATGAATTGTGCCAAGCGTTCGGGAGAAATAATACGCTGCTGATCCGCATTTTTTGTTATCTTATTATCTGTTTCTAGGTGACTTTCGTTTGAAGATTTACCAATAACTGTTTTATGCCCTGCTCGATGTGATATTTCTTCAATCGTGTCTTTATTGGTAGACATAATATAAATATGGTTTTGGCAGTTATCTTTAATCTCTGTCGCTTCTTTGTCGTACAGTTTTTCAATTTGCGAATACGACTGAAGCACCAAATTAAACAGCATATTCCGTCCTGCACAAACCGTTAATACCCCGCCCATATCATCAATAGGTGGCATATTACCAAACTCATCTAGTAAGAAATGGACACGCCTATAACACTTTTTACCCTTCGTATCATTACAATTCATAGATAACTCTGTATACAGCTGCTTAACAAAAATACTTGCAAGTGCGTGGTTCGACTTATCGTAGTCGGGAACGATCATAAATACAGCTGTAGGTTTATTGGAATACGATAACTTCGCTTTTGGCTGTAAAGGAAAAGTATTAGCTTTTAAAATCAGTGTGACTTGTCGCTGATACTCAGGTTTATGTCCGCATCCCTCTTTTTTCTGATAAACAACTCGACCCTTTTCATCTAGCAGTTTTTCAAAATGTAAGCTATAAAATAATCTGTACTTCTTGTTTGGATTTTCTGCATCTTGATAGCGAATGAGTAATAAATCTCCATCTTCTAGAGATTCATCGAAGTTCATGTTGCACATACCTAAGGCTTTCACCTTAATTTCATAGCTTCCAATCTCCGTTTTTTCTTGGTTATTCTTATGAAACGATACCGTTACACGTTTATTCAAAAATCGTTCATCCAACTGAAAAAATAGGTTTTTAGGAAAACCTACTTGTTTTAAATCCAAGCTTGATTTCGAAGTCATTTTCGCAAACATTTTATCCGCAAAAGTTTGTAGTCCTTGATTGGCTGTTGCTAGAATAGACCCCTTTGCTTTTTCTCCTGCAAAGCTAGTTGATCCATATTGCATCTTTGCGACATTACCTTGCGGTAAGTTCTTAAAATATTCATCTAATGCGCTCTTTTCGGTAAAATCATCAGGATTCTCTTTATAATAAAAAGTACCTAATTCATTTAACATTTGAGAGACATTGTGCATCGTAATCTTTTCAATACAGTCATTCTTCACACAATAGTCCACGATAGCGAGAATAATACCGTTAATTGCATTTTGTGCTGAAGTATTAAAGAATGCATTATCACCAGCATTCGGGTTGTTATAAAGAGAGAATGTTAAAGTATTTGCTCGTTTAGCCGCTTCTTGGTCATCGCCATTCACCCATGCGTCAATCACTAACTGTAAAGGGTTATACGACATTCCTTGCAAGGGATCTAAGATATTTAAAACTTGAACATCATATCCACGTTTTTCTAACGTTTCTTTAGATGCACTATATAGCTCTCCTTTGGGATCATTTACAATCAAGCTTGATTGATTTTTTGCTCTACTCAAATTATCAATCATTGGTACGACAATCGTTTCCCCTTTACCTGAGCGAGAAACCCCTAATATTGCTGTATTGACTGTATCTGTATCGACATAATATTTATCCTTATAATGCGATACAGGAACACCTCCATACCCCTCAAACGTTTTCGTAGTTTCAGGAATTTCTCTATACTGTTCTTGAATTTCTTCAATTGTAGTAAAACGGCTATCCCCCTTTTGACCATAAGCTACATTTTCGTCACTTCGATAATTAATCTTTGAATACACCAAAAAACCCATCACCGTAGAAGCTAATAAACCAAACAAGTATACATTTGTAGGCAGAACAGGAAGAAAAACATTTTTAAATGAAATACTTTTCTCCCAATCCGTACCAAATACATCAAAAATAGTTGGCTTTTCAACCGTTTTTGATAATTCATTTACAATGGCGTAGTACGTACCTGCTACAAAATTTAATCCACCTAAAGGAAAAAGCACCGCAAGTGAAGAAATTGCGAGTGCTTTTTTGTTTACCCTATTCTTTTCTTGTGGCAGGTCTTCACCATCAATTTTGTAATTATGATGAAGGTACTTATTCCGCTTGAATTTTAATAGTGCCATTTTCGCATTCCCTCCTTACTGACCACCTACTCAGAGTCCATTAGTCTAGCTAAAAATGTTCTCCGCTTTTTTGTAGACGTTTTTGTTTGTTGTTGCATTGCAGGTTGTTGTTGCTGCATTGTAGGTTGTACTGGTTGTTGATACATAACTATCGGCTGCTGTACAGGTTGCGAATACATCATCACTGGTTGTTGTGGTGGCTGTTGTTCTGGGTTAGCATGAGCTTTTAATAATTTTTCTTTTAAATCTTCTATGATATTCAATAGCTTCTGTTCCCTATCGTTACTTCTTACCTCTTTTGCTTCCTCTTTTCTTTGTTGTAAGTTTAGTGCTTCTATTTCAATTCTGTTCTTTTCTTCTTCTATTTTTAATTGACGTTCTTTCATTTCTTTATCATGCTCTGCTTGAATTTCTTCTTTCCATTCAGGGATTAACTGCTTAATTTTATCCTCTAAAACCGCAAACCCCACTTCTTGTTGTTCATTGGCAGCGTTCATAATTTGTTCTGTCATTTCTATAGAATCAGATACATACTCGTTCTTTTTATCAATCAGCTCTTTTTTCCCTTCCACTTTCAACTCATACACTTTCTCTAAAGTTGCTTTTCTCTTTTCAATTTCATTCTCTTTCTTTAATTCTTCTTCACAAGCACTTACTAACGTATTCTTACGCTCTTCTAATTCCGTTTGATATGCTGTTAATTCTGCTTCTTGCTGCAATTTAAAAGACTCTAATGCTAGTCGTTGTTTTTCAGTAAATACAGATAATTTTTTTTGCATTTCTTGCACTTCTTTATTCTCAAACTCATTTAACTCTGCTAATCTCGTTTGAAAACCTTGTTCAAAAATGTCTTGCATCCTTTCTTCAGCTTCTTTTTGATAATCACGCATCATGACTTCTTTATAAGTATTTTCAAGAGCCAAACGGATTTCATCTCTCAAATTATTTATTTCTTGGTAATATTTATCTTGAATCAGCAAAAAATCTTTTCCACTTAACACGTTTTTTGCATATTGTAATTTTTTCTTTTCAAGCCCTGTAGTTGCTTCCTCACTCATACCAAACCGACTTAATAAGTGCTTGATAGTAAATCGTGAATCATATCTTTCTTGCTTTGTCTCAACTTCACTAAGGTTTAGATATTCTCCATAATCAGGGAATGATACATCTTGGTTTTGAGCTTCAATTACAGGCTCTTGATTTGTTTTCTGAACGTCTGAAGCGTTACTAAATAGTTCTTCTTCTATACTTTGAACTGAATCAACTTCATTTGTAGGAAATGGTAGTTCTTCAGCCCCTTTTTCCAAGTTCACTCCTGTAGGTAATTGAACTTGTTCTTCTTCAATTGCGAATGGATCATCGTCTTCTTTTTGATCTAAAGCAGCAGCATGTTCTTGTAGTCCCTGAATATCTTCATCCTCAAAATGATGTGTTCCCTTACTATTCAATTCATGCATAGGCATTTCTTCAAAAGGATTTTCCTCAACACCTGCAAACTCTTTTTTCACTTCATTATCAACATGTGGTACTTCTTCCTTTTTCCCAAACAATTTAGCGAATAATCCACCTTTTTTCTTTTTAGGCGCTTCTTCCTCATGTTCTATAGCCGCTCCACCTTCTTCAGCTCTGTAACTTTCGAATATGCCTTGTTTAATTTCCATTCCTAAGTCAAAATCAGTTCCCTTTTCAAGATCGTTTGAAATGGCAGTAAGTAAAGAAAATTTACTTCCCACTTGTACAGGTAATTCAAATTCATACGCTTTTTCATTCTCCACATCTTGCAATAACAGTAGCACTTGATCAGATTGTTGATTTTGTTCAATATATCTTTGAATTAACTCTTCCGCTGCCTTTAATCCTAATTGCTTTCCGTTCCCTGCTTTATTCTTCTTTAAAAACCTCTTAAAAGTTTTAGATTGTTCTTTTTGTAAAAACTCTACAATATACACTCTCTTAACCTCATTTCATGTATAGGATTTTTTTA
This sequence comes from Bacillus sp. GC_Bacil_1, assembly GCF_026540675.1. Classification (NCBI taxonomy): domain Bacteria; kingdom Bacillati; phylum Bacillota; class Bacilli; order Caryophanales; family Bacillaceae; genus Bacillus; species Bacillus sp. GC_Bacil_1. Next base: position 47,496 of record NZ_JALNUG010000020.1, on the reverse strand, counting down.
AAACAAAAGAGAAGCCCACAATTAGTAAGCCTCTCTTTCAATGTGTTTCTTAGAAACCAGCTGTAACGCCTTGAATTGTACTTCCTAAAGTACCTGCTCCCCATAAAAGAATGCCACCTACAACAATGTACATTAACCATTTTTTTGCTGTTCGGCTTGGTCCTTCGCCGAACATGAACATGAAAGCAATAATACATACGCAGAATATAATAACCGCTAAACCAATTCCTTGTAACTTTCCAGTCCAACTTGTTAAAGCAGAACTCACAGAGTCAAAGAAATCATTGTAGCCTATTGTTTGCAAAGAACTCTTTGCTGATTCTAGTAAATTTAATTTTGGTAAATTCATTATTAAGTACCTCTTTCTTAATTATTAGAGTGGTTTTGTCTTTTTTCTTCTTGTTTAACAACTGAATCTGCAATAATCTCCATTGAAGCATCTTCTAGCATTTTGTTTCGCCACTTAGGATTTTCTCCTTGTAACAGGGACAGGCAGTTGTTATTCACAATCTCTTGTGACCAACTTTCATAGGTCTTTCCCTCTTTCTTTAAAATAACTGTTACAGCGTCCTGATATGGTGCTTTTTCTACCTTATTTCTTCTTGGTGAAGTTGCCATATTGCTTAACTCCTTTACTTAATACTTTGTATTTTTGTGAGAGATAAAATGCTGAAATACATCCTCAACTTCAGGGATTCCGTCTGCACAAAGCGTTATGATCGCTATGAGTGCAATTACGCCACCCATAAGAATCATTAAGCGAAACACATTGTTTTCAAGCATTTCTTTAACACCTTCTCTCTAGCGCACTTGTGAAATTGCTGAACCGTGAAACTCCATTTTTACGTCAGGTAAGTCAAAAAGGATAATCTTTAAATTGGCTACAACCTGATAATCAACTACGTCACCAAAGTTCACTTTTTTGTTTAATTGGTCACTTTTAACGCTTAAAGCCCCTTGATACTGCTTTTCGCTATAATCTTTTAGATTGGCTGCGGCTTCTTTTGTTAATCCACCATGTCTCTCAATTTGATAGTTAACTTGCTGTTTATACGAGTTCACATCGCTTAATTGAATAGAAAAAAGGGCTACTGCCACCATCATCATGATTAACATTAGCCCTACAAACCATTTCACTATTAACATAATGGAACTATCTAGCATGATTCACACCTACTCATTTTCATTCCTCCTCTCTTATCATTTATGAGAGATTAATAGCTGATAAGTGATGTACTAACACCGCAGCCGCAAATCCTACTACTAATATGAAAGAACTCATAACAATTTTTGTCGGAAAGAAGTTAAATCTTCTTAACTTAAAAGCTATGATTTCATCTATCGCTCTTTGTAATTCCGCACTTGCCATTTGCCCTAACTCATTAATTACATTGGTATCACTAGAGTTTTGTTGGAAATCATATATCGTTTGCATGATATTAATCGACATATCGCTTCCACTGGAACGCATAGCATAATCCGTAAAAGGCTGAATATCATTGGGTTTATCCGTCATTTCCGACATTAACTTAGCTAATGAATTCTTATCTACTGGATTATCCATTCGGTTCAGTATCTTTCGAAAAACTTGATACAAGCTTGTTGTTCCACCCGATTCTTTCAAATAAGGAATCAGCAGCCTTGTAAACTTAGAGAAGTTCAAATGTCTTTCAAACTTAAAAGCGTTATACGTTTTGATCACATGCGTATACTTAGAACGATAGAAGAAGAACGGTAGCCCAAACGCTAACAGATAGCACCAACTTGTGAAAAACAAGCCTAGTAACAACCCGAAAAATCCCAGTAGGATTGTTTGGGTTAAGCGTTTCTTTTGAAACTTATTAATCATTTGTTGGGTATTTCCCATCTCTTCTAACATGCTGTATAAGTCCTCTTCAGCAAACAGTCGATTATAGCGGTTCTGTTTAATACTTTTAGCTGCTACTACTCTCATGTTTTGACCTCCATTATTGAGTCATCAAAAAGATATGTAGTAAAGGATTTAAAGAAGAAAAACATTAATGTCATATAAATACCACTTGTGATCCAGCCAATCGGATGCCCTGCGAATGCCGTTAAATACGTCTTAAATCCAAAAGAAAAAGAAATCGCAAGTACAAACACCACGATTACCCCACAAAGCATTTTCATATCTTTTAGATGCCCTTCTTTTTTACGCTCATAATCATCCTTTTTTTCCTTCGTCTCATTGTGATGCGTTTTGATATCTTTCAATGTTTCCAGATTCGTTCTCCCCTCTAACACGCACGTTTCAAGCTGTTCTAAATACTGGTCGAATGTAATATCTTCACGATATTTATTGGACATTTGTTTAAAAGCCTGAAGTACTTGTTCTTGATCCGCCCCCATTACGCTTGCTAATAATATTTTTAAGTCTTCTCTTAATTCTCCTTGCGAACGATCACTCGCTCTTCCTAACGAAGTTAATAACGTTTGGCTATCATTCGCCAAGAGTGAAGTCATATTATTAACAAACTTATTTCTTTCCCGAAATGAATCACGCTCATATGCCCTTTTAATGATTTTAGGCATTAGCACTTTCAATCCATATAACGCTCCAATGCATCCTAAAATTAGCGATACCCACCATATATAGAGCAAAAGAAAAGAAAACACCCCTGTAACTAATCCCGGAATAATTGCATATCGAAGATAATCCTTTTTATTTAAAGGCTTTCCATATGCGACCTTGAAAGCATTGATTTCTTCTGCATTCACAAATTTCTTTTTCTTGGTTTTCGCATTAAATGTAGAGATTTTCATACCCCATACCCCCTTTCGAGTAAATTTTATGCTCTATCTACTTATGACTAAGCCCTTTTTGACAGCTACTTCATCCGTATGCTTAGGAAGTTCATAGCTCAAATCTATTTCCGCTAGTTTGTCATAAAATTCTTCTGATAGTTTTCCCGTAGAGAAAGTAAATTTGCCGTGTCGGTATTTTTGTTCAAATACCATTTCGCATCCCTCAACTGAATACTCCACTATTTTTGCTAAATAGCGAATGACACGTTTAATTTGATTCCCATTTGTATCAGTTGTTTTCACTACTACACGCTTAATATGGAAGCCAAAATTGAAATAACGCATAATATCTTCTTCTAGTGATTTTTCATCTACCTGATATCCAATTTTGGACATATTCACTAGTCTTTTCGGTGATGTTTCTGCATCTACCGAGTGCAGCGAAGTCACTACATGGTGTCCTGATAATACCGCTTGAATCATTTCATATGTTTCTTTTCCACGAAGCTCAGAAATCATAATCCAACGTGGATTATTTCGTAAGGCAGCCACTATTTCGTCCGTTACAGTAACCCCGTTGCCCGTTAACCAACTAAACACATCTTTGTCAGGAAACAGGGACTTAACATGTGTTTCAGGTACGTCTTCGATCATGATTGCTTTATGCTCAAATTGAACGAAAGAAAATAAAAGTTTAAGCAATTCGGTTTTCCCTGTTCCCGTTTCACCCGAAATTAAGACATTATTTCGACTCTTCATTACTACTTTAAAAAAGTCATATATGAATTGAGGGGCAAACATTCCGAAATTCTTCTCATTGAGTACCAAATTAGGGCGAACGATCCTCAATGACATGGTGGAATTACCATTTGTATTCTGACTATGCACCGCATTGATACGAATTGAACCATATACACCATCAAAGATAGGGTTTTTAGGAGTAAACTCTTTCCCTACCGCATGAGCAAACTTCTGAATCAGTCGTGTTATATACCGCTCAGTAATTTGGTGCTCAGTGTCTTTATAAATCTCTTTATAATCACTTGATTCCACAATTAAATGACTACCGTTATAGGATATATCGGTAATATCAGGACGATCTTTAATTAATCTTTCTATAACACCTGTCCCAACAAGTTCAGACACGACATATTCAATCACATCATCCACTTTGTCTTCATCATAATCCATAAAATATGCTGGATACTCACTTTTAATTTTCCGCTTAATTTCTTGCCTTGCTTCTTCTTTTAATAGTGCATCAATAACTAACTCAGCATATCTATTTTTCAAGTCATTTCTTATCGTTTCTAACTTTTTAGGATTAAAATCAGTGAAATCTGTTTTATGACCATTTGTCTTTTTTGCACCAAACATTTTTATATCACTTAACATACGTTTCCCCTTTCTTTTAAGATGCAGCAATACTTACTTTATAAGTTGCTTGATACGTTTGATCTCCATCTCGTATAATGGCTCGAATTGCCTTAGTAGAGCCATTCTTATTATCTAAGTACTTAAATTCATATTTTGCATCGTTACCAATTTTCACAAGCTTATTTGATTCAATACGTTTTTTAAAATCTTTTTCAAAATCACTCTTTACAATAAACAGCTCCCCACTTTGAACACGAGAGCTATTATCTGCATTTGAAATTACACTCGCTCGAACTGTCTCTGTAACTCCTTGTGTGACTGAATCAGAAGCGAAATTCTCTCTATAGTAATAGCCACCTATAGAAACTAAGAAAATCCCTAAAACGATTATTATTAGGATGAATGGATGTTCTTTCAGTTCCTTCACTCCTTCCCAAACAAATAAGGAGAGAAAATTCTCTCTCCCCTTGTTGGATGTGATCTCATGCCTACATACTATTTAACAGAGGAAAGTTTTGTTTTAAACAAACCAATTACTGACTGTGTTAAGTCAGGAAAAGCAACAGATACAACCCCTACTAAAGCAGCTCCAACTATAACCGCCCCAATCATCCACCAACTACGATCCGTATTTTGATCTAACATGTTACAACATCCTCTCAATTTTTGTTTTTTTATATAAAAAAGAGACGTAATAAAAATCACGTCTCTCTTTCTATCTAATACAGTTTAATTCCTAATTTGATGGCTCTTTCTACCGTTAGGTACTTACTCAACATCAACATATTAATTGCCCCTAATGTAGTTGGCATCAAATCATTTATAACGTTATGGATTTTCTCTTTTATAAAGACAATCCACATATTAAAGCTAAATCCATCAAATTGACTCATATCAAAACTAAAGTCAAAGTGGAACATATCTTTTATTGAAAAGTTCCCTGAAAGTAAATCTCCGATGCCTGCTTGTGAAAAAGCGGAAAGGCTGCCTTGTAACGAATATCCAATTAAACGAATAACAATCCCCGTAATTACGAAGTATAGCGCCATGAAGATAATTTGTTTTTTGGCTGAACTGTATGTTAGGACATTCACTCAACTCTCAACTCCTTTCCTATCACTTTAACCAAGCAATATCATCATCTGACCAATCAGAAGGTTTACCGTTTGGGAAAGGATTTCTTGGATCGACAGGCTCTAGAAGGACTTCATCATCTTTTAATGTTTCAGAGCCAATCGTTCCGTACATATATGCAAACAGATTTAAAGAGTTGGCAATTTCAAAATTGATTTGATTTACTCCAATTGCTTCAATAGATTTTAAATAAACACTGTAATCACCTAATTCAGCCCAAATTGGAGCATATAATCTACGTTTCCCATCTTTCAATGCATTCTTGATACGGGAATCTTTATCTTTAACCTGCTGATCCGTAAATAAAGTACCTGTTTTCTGTTCCACATTGATATGTGGTAATTCAAAGGTAAAATGAGTATTCTTTTTATCTGAACTAACGCTTTTTTTCGTTTCGTCCAGTGGAACGATGACATTACCATCTTTCTTCACATAATTTAGATGCGAATCAATTAATCTCTTATCCACCAAAGCATTTGCCTTGATATCGTAAACGGCTGCCAACTCATTGTTATAACTAGCTTCAGTTTTCAATTCAAAACCATAGCCTGTTTTTTGCTTAGACAGTTGTTTTAACGGAATTGTAAGTGTTTCATAGAAAACCTTCATTTCTTTTCCGACTTCACGCTCCGTCATAATAACACCTTTGTATTTCAATTCAGTAGATTCTTTGGCATTCGCCTTTACTGTTTCTTCAGAAGAAGTATATCCATCTGTATCAATTTCAGGATTGCTAGATGTAATTTCACCTTTAACCATCCCCGAAATCTTTACAATATAATTGTTATGCTTATCTTTTTCCAGTCCATCTTTTGGCACAGTCCAGTCACCCATATGATCGGGTATATCTTTCAATAGAAATTCTTTTGAAATCAACGGCTGCTTAGAATCTTTTTTAAACAATTCAATCTTCACTTTTTTAGAAGAAACCTCAGGAATATTCATGCCATAGGGAAAAGTTTTTGTTATATCTAATTTGACCGGTAACCCTTTTTGAGCATTTGCAGTGTAAATCTGAATATGTTTCATATTTACATCTAAAAAAGGTAGTTGATAGTAAAATTTCAATTCAACATTTCCGCCCGCAACCGTTCCTTTTTTTGTTTCAACTGGAACTGGCATATAGCTTAATTTCTCTTTTTTAAAGGTATCTTTGGTTGAATACGAATACTCTTCTCCATCAAATTTCTTATCCGTTGTATGCTCTAAGACTTCATTATTAATCTTATCTACATGCCATACATCAACATTCCTTTTATATAACTTAGTAGAAACAGCATTAGATGTATTAACAACTTTATCTACAGTAACAGATAATGTATTGATCCATTCAACAGCATCGTTCTTGACCAACTTATTTAAAGTTTCAATCTTAGAAGGTACAACATCAATTTTTACCTTGTAGGTTCTTCCATAAAATGAACTACTCTTTAAGGCACTTGACTTTGCTTTAAATAGGACTGTATTTCCACTACTGTTATTATTGAAGAATTCACTAACATCTTTACCTTCTTCATCTTGAATACGAATGGATTCAATGTTCAATCCCTCAGGGATTGTATCCTTAATCTCGTAATTCCTATAATAATGCTCCTTGTATTCGTCATGAACTTGATGCACTAAGTGATAGGAAAACTTCTGTTTATAAGAATTCAAAACATTCTCCGTAAGCAATTTATCATCAGACGACACACTAATATACTTTTCAGGTTTCAAAATTTCAGTTCTTGCTAATTTCTTACCTGTAGTGAAGAAAACTTGAACGTCATTTAGTTCGTTAAAGTCAGGATTTATAGTAGGACTATCCCACTTTCCAATAAAAGCCCTCGTCCAATCAAATGTAATCTTCGAAGTATTACTAAAAGTAATTGTTAGATTAGTAAATTTGTCATGATTATATGGAAATTGAGAATATAATGGATTGTTAGTTGGTAAACCATCGGGAAAAACATTATTATTCGTAGAATCAAAGATTGAATGCCAACCATTGGTAAACTCGTGTTTTAGCCATCTATCATTGGTTGCATACAGTCCATCTAAAGCCTTAATTTGACCGTCACTAAGACGTATTCCTTGTCTTACATCAATATCAGCAAATGTAAGGTATCCATCTAACGACACCACATTTCCAGTTTCATTGTCCATAAACTGCCATGTTTGCGTAACTGATTTATAGTTTTGTGTTGCATGCCTTATACCTCTAGGTGAATAAGAAATATTCCCCTTCTGATTTGAGTAACTGTCCCAATCATCAACTGTAATCTTTAAATCTATCCATTTTCCATTAAATTTACCAACTTTTCGATACATAACACCTACTTGTCCTTTTTGGTTATCGTTTGTGGGTATAAATGATAAAAAATCTTGCCCCTCTGAAGGACTCCATTTCAATTCCCAATTTGCATTTCCAAAAGTCTCAACTGTAGTAACGTCTTTTATAAATTCAGGATAGAATTTATACTTAGCGTTAATTGTCGTATCATCCCCAACAACTGTTGCAATGTTAGAATCGATTAATGCCCCTGTATTTGTTACGTCATTAGGATATGCCGCCTTTACTCCTGTCTCTTTACTAAACAAAGTAATGAAACAGAGTAGAAATACAGCTAAAGCAAATCCTCTTTTAAACCTCATTGGCGCTCAATTCCTTTCTAATATTGATGTTTCAATATTAGAATGTGGGACTTCTCGCTCTTTCTTTCATATAAATCTCCTTTCAATTTTTATTCAAAATAAAAAGCCCATCTAATGATAGGCTTTTGCTTAATTACTTGTTTGCTCGTTCAATTGCTCCAATCTCTGCTTCACACTCATCTTCTGTCCAATCCTTTATTAACTCCCATGGATAATTAGCTTTAACTAAAATTCGCTTAAATGTCTCTTCCTTCGTTTGGTTCATGGCAGCGGGATCAGGTTCATTTATTTTCCCTTCGTCACTTACATTCATTTCTTCTTTAATCACATAAGATTTAAGTTTATTTATTTCTTGCTCAATAAACATAATTGCTGTTCCTATTTCTAGTGAGACTGTCTTATTAACATCTGTATCAAGGGGAAATCCATCTAGGAATGTTTCCAAATGTGAAATTCTTAGTTCATTATCCTTGATCGCTTGTTGACGTAATTGTTCCTTTTCTTCTGTCGTCATAGTATCTTCTCCCTTTTTAATAAAGTTCAAATTTAATAAATTTTGCAAAGTTTGTTTGCACTAAAAAAGAAAATTAACTCAAAAGAATGTGTATAACAAGATTCTCAATTCCTATCCAAACTAAAGTGACAAAAGATATAAAAACAAACCACAAAAGAAAATCTTTTACAGTTAATTTATAATCTTTCATTGCTACACCAATTTTTCTGTAAAACTAATAATAAAAGAAAGTATTAAATCAAAAACTACTAATAATACCATCATGACTGTTAGCATTGCAGGGAATATCAAGCGATTTTGACCAAGCATTTCACTTTCCTCCTAATAGTTTAGAATTATTGGCAATAAAAAAGAGCAGAACCATTAATATGATTCTGCTCTTACAGTTATTTGTATTTCTTAATTTGTCTTTTCGAATTTCTTTAGAGTCTTCTTGTTATTCTCATACTCTTTTTTCAAAAGATCTTCTTTATCACTAGAGCTTTCTAATTCTTTCTTGATTTCTTTCCATTTAGTATCATTTGGATGCGAAGAACCAATATACACAGAATTAAAGCCTTTTTCTGTAGTTGCAAGTATGTAATATTCATAATCATTTACAACCTGTAAAGGATCTCTACCATTTATTTTTTCTTTTACAGAAATTGATACAACTGAATACGAATCAACTTTATATTCCGTTGGCTCCACCTTATAAATAGCTTCACGATTTTGATACCCTTTAACTCTCCATTCGTTGTCAGCTGTAATAGTAACGAAATTGTCTTTACTATTTTTATAAGTATCACCCTTTTTATAGGGGACTGAAGAACTTCCACACCCTGCAAGCAGTACTGTTATAGATATAAATAAAGCCGATACAGCTGATAAAAACTTAAACCTTTTAAACATGGTCTCTACACTCCATTCCATTTATATTCATTACATTAATATATTAACATATGAACATTTGAGACCCCACTACTTTTATAGCGCTATACCACAACCTTACTGCAAATGAACGAGCCAATGATTACCTCTTAGCAAAGTAATGTTAAAAACTTTAAAGGTATGAATCACATTCATTTTCTTGCAGCAGACATCTATCTTTTGTCCGAGATCGTATTTTTCATCAAGCTCAAACAAATCTACATGCATGCTCTTTGTTCTCAATATCTTCTCGATCTTATGATTCATTTGCTTCCCCCCATGATACATTTTCATTTTTCAGGGAAGCTAGTACCTTTTGAGTGCTATAGCGATACAGCTCAGAAAAAACTACATCTGATTTGTTCATTGTAACTAAGTATTCTGTTAAACCTATTAAATGAACAAATCTCTTATTCGCACTAACTATTAAATTTATGCCTAGTGAACGGCTTCCAATTAATATCTTTACTGCATCCATTGTTCTTTTCTCTACACGTTCAAAGGAAGAAAGAACAAGAAATAGTGTCTTTCCATCTTCCTTATTTGAACTAAGTTGTTTACGTGCCTTTTTCAACGCTGCAAGACAGTCCGTTTCGCTTGTATAATCGTTGAAATCTAAATGATAAACAAGTCTATGATTATCTTGTAATGCGCTTATCAGCTCTATTTGAAATTCTAAACATACATCGCTTTCGCCTTCAATTAGGCAGCCTGTCGTATGCTTCGTTTTACTTGTAAGGATATTTGCTACCTTTCTGATATACCTTTCTTGGTATTCCATACTCATAATTTTTGACTCCTATTTGATCTGTTTAATTCTACAAGAAATATTTTATATTCTTGATTTTTCTAATTTAAACGGTCTATATTCGGTCGGATACAAATGCAAGAAAAGGAGTATCTCCATTTGTAACAGAAGCGTTTAGTCTCGTTACGCTTACTCGTTAAAGGCTTGCGTGTACAAGTGCATCGCTCTGGAATCCCTCCGTCATGGCGATATACCCAATCACTTTTAAGTGTATTGTACAGCCCTTTAAGTAGTCTGTAGTCCTTGCTACAGATAGACCAACATCGATTGCTATTTTCAAGCGGACTTATTGTCCCTAAGGGTTTCTCCGTGTCTTGCATCTCCTAGATTCACGAAATGGACTGGCATGCGATGATTTGCCCTTCCCCCAGCAACTATATGAAGTTTTCAAAGAACAGGATGGGGAACATACACAAGATTCATTACTTTGAGCTATGAACCCCAAGTGTGCTATGTTTCTTGCACAATTAAATCGATCAAATGTATTACTATTTCATTTTTTGCTTTGCTTTTCTCTCAAAAATAACCTGCATTAATTTGCTACACGGTTTATTCTTCTTTGCGATAACAATTCCATCGCTATTTCTTACACTTTTGATATACCTAAACATATTTGTTACAGGAACTTCTCTTCTACCTGCTTGATCGTACAGATTGCCATTATCGAGAACGATTAAATTCTTTCCATCAAAGGTACTAACTTTGTGCGCTCTGTTTAATAGAGTGCCAATATCCATTTCTTTGGTTACTTTCAGCCTGTGTGTACTTTTGCTAAACTCTTTTTCTCTCATGGTTCTTCTCTCCAATCTTATAAATTTAAATTTGTATCTAGACTTTCTCACGATCTAAATACCTGCTAACAAGTTTCTAACTCAATCCTATTCACATAAACAATCACAAATATTAAGGCGAGCATTATAAAATTTTCATATAGCCAATGGGTTTCTTACAGAATACAAAAAAGGCGTAAACTAATGTTTTAGTCTACGCCTTTTTCTTCTCATCCGAAGAACCACTTTTAAGAAGGATAACCGCACAAAACCAATAATATTAATAAAAATAACGCGTAAGTATACCCTTGCATACCTTGTATAAATACACGAAACAGTATAATATTATTGATGTTGCATCTCGTTATGCTTCATCAAGTGGGCAGCCTTTCTAAAACAGTCTCAGTGTTTTAAAAGGTCGAAAATATCTAGAGTTGGTAGCTCTTTTTATTTTCAGCCCATGTAACTATGTAATTGTTAGTAGTTCACAATTTAGATGTTAATAAACATCTTTCAAAACTAAGATTACAACGATTGTGTTTTATCGTCAATCCATAATTTCTCAAAAACTGCTATATCTAACCAAACTACATATCAAAAGTCTTCGGAAAACCCAGTGTTATCAACGGATTAGATAACTGGGGGTTTTTTTTTGATTTTTTAAAATCACAAATTTTGGAAACTGATAGAACATTAGTTCTAATTTTAGTGCTTATTTTTTGTTTTGTAAACATAAAAACGTAATAAACAATAATAAAAATATAATTCCGCATTCAGAATGATAGTTTGTGAATTTTTCACATATGTTTCTCTTGTATCGAATTTGATATTTGGGAAATTTCCCGTAAAACAACGAATGCGATTACCTCTATTGAGACAATCGCATTCTTAATATTTAAGAGTTAACCCATTCCGCCACCAGGGTCTCCCATTCTAGCATATAATTGTTCTGAATCTTTTTTGACTATATTGTTTGATTGTTCTTTATCACTAGTAGTAGCAAAAACAATTCCCACTACTAAAGCAATAGTTGTTATTGCAAATAGAATTTTTTTCATATCGCACCACCCTCACACATTGTACCATTTTTAGTGAATTTAACCAATATCTTTTTCGGGAACTTGCTATAGAACCTGTTACCCTCGCACTCAAATTGCACAATGGAATTTTCAATTAAAGTAACATCATTCTGCGCTATTCCTAAATAACAATATTGCATCGGAGTTAAAAATCCTTTGTTTTTTTCTAGTTCAATCAGAATTTCAATTGCTCTTTGACTGTTTCCCTTAACAATTTCACAAAAAGCTTCCTCAGCAGGATGATAGATTTTAATATTGTCTATCTCCTGTTGATTAACTAGCTTAATAAATGCATAGGTAGTCAAGACTGATTCTTTTCTTTTATTTGCTCTCTCTGATTGACATAAATCAAGCATATCTAAAGACTTTTTTATATACCAAGTTGCTCTTTCATAACTTTCAAACGTATATGATTCTGCAAGATACACCAAGGCTGAAGCTCTTAGAAGTGCAAAACAATCTTTATCATCTTCTAAATTCAAAATTTCATGACACAATTCTCTTGCCTTATCTACTTTATCTTGCATTAAATACGCATAAGCTAGCCCCTCTTTAATTCTTCCGCTATAAGCTGAACGAATAAATTCATCCGTAATCAGTTCAATATTAGGTTGCATTACTTCCGCATAATCAAAAAGAGAATTAAATTTTTCTAAATCATACATCGTATAGAAAGTTAATATCCCATATAAGACCTTAATTTCTTCCGTCTTAATAATTTTACGCTTTTTACGTTCCTCAAGTTCGTCTAATAACACTTTTCCTTGAAGAATACCACTACTACGCATCCATACTAGTTCATATGCAAAAGCCCATTCCCTATTCATTGCTAACGATGACTTTTTCTCACTATCAACGACTAATTTTAATAGTCTCAGATCACCTTTAGCATTGGCGTATTCCATCGCAATTCTTAAATTTATCTTGCTTGTGGTAACAGAACAAAAAGTATATAACATTTCTTGTCTTTTATTTATATCATCATACAAAATGTTGAGTAACTTAACTAAAGTCCAAAAACCAAATTGAGTTTTTCCTGTTAAATTTTTAGAAAGTGTACCGCCAGCAACCCCCATTTCCTTTGCAAGAGCACCCTGACTTCTTCTTTGGAAATCAATTGTATCTATAAGGCTGCCTAGAAATTTACTTAGTGTTTTTTCAGATTCCACATTTTCATTCTGCTTTAAATTCATACAAATTTCCCCTTAATTTAAGGATTCCCCCCCCACTAACATTCAATTAACTGAATGTTAGCATATAGTATCTTAGCATAATGATACTATAAATCTTGTCGTAAAATGTCGATAAATCGGACTTCTCAAATATGAAATAATGCATATCCAATACTTAAAGGAACATCCGTCAATTAACAACAAAAAGTCGATTCCCCTAATGTATAGGAAATCGACTTTTTCTACTTTTTTATTGAGTTTTTTTATCAAAGAATAAGTTTAAATCTGTTTTGTCAGTATCTTCAGCTAAAGCTGTATGTATATATTGATTTAATTCTTTTATTTTTTCTTTTTCAAAAAATGGAACACTTATATAATATGGTGTTCCTGATTTTTCTATGTTTAATATTGTTTGAATTCCACTACCAGCAATTCCAAAACCAATAATTAGCCAAATTAAACCAGCAAAAATACTGTCACCTATAGATGAAAATCCAAATAAAATGAAAAACAATCCAATTATTATTGCTTTAAGATTATATTTTGAAGATAATGTTGATCCAGAAATGTTTTTTAGAGGTATACTTTGTTCATCTTTCCCTGCTGGAATAAATCCTAGAATTGTGTTTGATAATTTGGTTTTCACGAATCTGTTATCAACTTCTACGGTTCCTTTTATCCAAAAAAACAATAGACTAGTTGAAAAAATTTTTTGCATGTTAAAACTCCTTTTTACTATAAATGTTATTTTAAGAAAAAAATCCTGTTGTTTTTAACAGAACCTTTTCTAAAATGGCAAAGAGTGACTCTTGCCTTATTATTCCTGTATATAATACCAAAAAAATGAAATAATGTATATGTATTAGTTTATTATTCAAATATACAAATTTATTTTTCATAAATCTATTCATCTTTTTATGCATTCCTATTATGACGCGGTTTTAGGTTTCCCGTTTGTTACTGGATTAACTGAAAAACTGTATAAAATCTCGTATGCTCTTAGCGTGGGGGGCCAAAATGCTGGCGGTACCCCTTTTATAAAGAAAAAAGCCCGATACGGGGCTATATGATTTTATTCATACCACAATTACGACATTCTCTTAAGAAGATGAAATCTTTAACGGAACTCTTGAACGCGGTATTGCCGCAATTATCACATCTACCACTGATTTTACCAGGATGCTCTTTGTATGTGTATATCTTACTTAGATCGTACTCTTGTTTAGGTTCCTTACTTTCCATTGGTTTCACCTGCATATCAATATAAATTAAAACAGCTTAACCATAATAACATGAAGTATTCACCTAGTGGATGCTTTTTATTTTGCAAAAAGAACCCGCTGAAGTTCGGGTTCTTTCAGAAGTGATGATGTATTCTCGGCTCGGGAACTGAGAAAATACAAAAATATAATATATCGAGTTTTAAAGAATTTCAATACTTATAGGGGTAGCGTCCTAAAAATGCGGATTTACAACGTTAAGTTGTTTACTGCTGCGAAAGAGAAGGAAAAGCCGTGGTGGAAGTTCTGGTAAGAATATGTAACAAACTACGCATAGGTAAAAGAGGAGTGAGATTTCACTCCTCTTTTTTTAATTGTGGATTTCAATAAGCATTAGATCGCTACTATGATTTTGCTTCTCTAAACTTATATCTATTTTAAGATTATTTTTATTTATATGATATGTATCTGTGCTTGTATTAGAAGCTATTATTTTATCAATCTCTGTACTCAAATCTAAGTTTGAATTTATCATGGTGATCCACTTTTTGCCTAACTCTATTAATGCCTTATTATCTTCAGATCTATCAATTACAAAATTAACAGTAAAGTTATTTTCATCATCGCCATTTACATAAAAATTCCCATCAAATTCAGGAATCCCCTCTAATGCAGGAGAGAATAAAACTATCTCTGAATGTGGAGCCCCTACCTGTATATACTTTAAATCCGCGTTATATTTTGCATTGATTTCAGTAACAAGATTTTGTGCTTCCTTAGATATAGATTTTTTTAGTACAGATGAACTATCCATCCAACCCTCGTGATAAGTAATATATTCATCGGCTAAATCTTGCGGTATAACAGTAGGCTTAGATTCAGGCTCTTTTTCTGTTTTTTCTGACTTAATAATTGCATTGTATAAGAATTGTGCATACTGCTCACGAGTTACAATATTTTTAGGTTCAAACATATTATCGCCCGTGCCAATAGTGATTTTATTTTCTTGCAATGCACTGATAGCATTTGTTGCCCAGTAATTTTTATCTACATCTTTGAAAGTAGTAGTAGATGTCGCTTTGAAGTTAAAAGCCTTTGTTAATACAGAAGCCAATTGTTCACGTGTTAAAAAATCATCTGGACCAAATTTCCCATCACCAAATCCGTTTATAATACCTGCCTTACTAAGACTTAAAATTTCTTTTTCAAACATATGTCCTTGGATATCGCTGAAGGGATTTGATGCATTAGGTTCATCTGCTGGCTTCAAGTAGTTATATATCAGTCTAGCTACTTGTCCTCGTGTAATATTATCACCAAAACCAAATATTCCATTTCCATAACCAGCTACAATATTTTTCTCTTTTAGATCCATAATTGCTTTATAAGACCAGTGATCTACAGGAACATCTTTAAATCCTACTGTTTCTGCTGCTTGCACATTTGTTAGAGGGGTTAGTGTTGTTGATGCGATAACTGTCCCTGCTAAGATTAGTTGTTTAAAGTTCATAATTAAATCCCCTTATCCGTAAAATAATGTGTTCACACAGAACACTATACACATTCCGTTTAATATTAACATATAGATATTTAAATTTAAATGTTTATTATAGAAATTTTTCCCAAGTAATTCATTTCAATTATTTGTTTTTTTGTCCAGCTCTTTGAAAAGGAGAATAAGTAAAAAAATATTGTGAAAAATCCTTATATCCTATTTGTTCAAATTTGTCCTAGCTGATGGTACAATCAAAATCACGGAGGGATATTATGGTAAATTTTTATGTAACACTGTTTCTTATATTCGGCACTGCAATATTCTTATTTTTCTTATCTGGTTCATCAAAAATTAAGGCTAAAAACCTATCATTGATAATGGTCTGTTTAGGGATAAATCTACTCACAAGTCCAATAGCTTTATTTATAGGTGTGATGGCAACAGACTCTCCATATAGTACTACGCTTGATTTTTTTGGAGGATTTCTCTTTATTCAGGGAATACCGCTCCTCCTCCTACTTGCAGCTTTTTTGAAGTTTGCACTAGCAAAGAAAACAAAACAAGTATAGAAGTACATAATGAATGAGTGGAAAAATGATTGGAATTTCGTGCTGAGGTTGCTGCAGCGAAAGAGAAGAAGAAGCCTTGGTGGAGGTTCTGGTAACAAAAAATAAAAATGTCTAATTATATAATGGAACGCCTAGAATCATAGAACAGAGAAAAGCCCGATTAAATTAACCGGGCTTTTTTGGATGACTTATTTCGTTATATCAATAGCCTTCATTAGTGGTACGGATATATTCCAGCCTGCTTGTGATGTATAAGAATAACTTCCTTCAATATTTCCTGTTACTGTAACTATATCTTTTTCAACAAACTCTGTTGGTTTATCGAAAGTTACATAAACGATATCATTGGTATTATATCCATATGACCTTTTTGTAACAGCTAATCTAATATCAGTTGAACCGCCGCCTTCTATGATCTGAACAATTTCACCAGTATATTTCACTAATTCGTCCTTGTGTCCGTTCGGATTTTTCTTTAATTCAGGATAAGAAAGATCTTTCGCTAGTTTCTTTTTTTCTTCAATTTTTGCTTTTTCGGCTTCTTCTGCTGATAGAGCATTTTCAATATTTACTTTTCCAGCATTAATTCCGCTAACTCTAAATCCATGTTCTATCTTTTTTAGTTCCCCATTAGATTTATAGTTTTTTTCGAAATTATCATAGTCTTTGAATGTATCTAATGCGGCTTTGTTTTCGTCATTAACAGTAACGGTTAGTTTAAAATCATAGTTTCCATTTTTAAGAACTTCACGACCTGACGTTTCGGATATATTGTCACCAAATTCAAAGTGAAAATTCCCATCATGAACAGTGCCTTCTTTTGGCGTTAATTCTGCATAGTCTTTTTCTGGCTCTTTGATAAGACCGTATGCTTTTGATCCTTCCGGCATATTTGTTTTTACATTTACCGTTAACATTTTAGTTTCCGGATTATAAGAGTATTCGCCTACTTCAAAATTAATTGCTTCTTTCTGTGCTTCTTTTTCGGCTTGTTCTTTTTCTAATCTTTGCTCATGTTCTGTCCAGGATTCCCTTTTTTTCTCTTCTGATTTTTCCCCGTTTCCACAGCCGCTAGCGAAGAGTGATGCAGCAAGAATAATTCCGCCGATTTTATAATGTCTTTTCAATGCACGATCCTCCAAGATGTTTTCTAATAAGTTTTTTGTCGTATTATATTATAGCATAAATGTAATATTGTTCAATTTTATTACTGAGATTGCAGTTTTTAGGCGATTAACTTTTCTTTTATGAGTAGTCTCGCAAAATGTCTTCTATCTTACCGCTAGAAAAATAAACCATAATTGTATCCTCCACAGAAAACACATATTCAGTAGGCTTTTTATAATCTGCTAGTTTCATTTCTTCCGTATAAAAATCGTTCGTTAAAAGTAATGGATCATGCTTTACACATAAACTGTACAACAAGAAAAAGCCAAAAGGCGTGTTGTTTGTAGGAAATGTAAATCTGATCAAATAGTCGGTAATAAGCGAGGTTATAATTTTATTCCTTGTGGTTGTTGCTCTTGTATCTTTATTTTTCTTTGCTGCTTCTCTTGATCATTCTCCAAATTCTCCGTTTCTTATATTGAGTGGCCCAGCTATACTTGTTGGCCATTTTATTATAGCTTTAGGATTATCTATAACGGCATTCAGTGGGTTTATTGGTAGAAAGAACACTGTCAATGGTTGCGTGAATTGCGGACATACATGGATGCCTAAAAAATAAAGCATTAAAAGCCAAAGAAACAGTCAATAAAAAACTGTCCCTTTGGCTTTCTTGTATTATCAAATCATTCCTAAGAATGTAGTAATCAACTAATAGCATTTTTCTTTTTTATATTAGTTATGATACTCCATCACCATCAATCTAAAATTTTAAAAAGGCCATTTTTTATTTTCCGGGTTCCAATTGATTCCCTCATCAATTTTTTCGAAAGGATTGTTCCCAACTATATTCATATATTCAATAGAGGCCAAATTAAATTTTTGAATAGCTTCTAATCTAGCTTTCTCATCTCTTTGATTTACCGCTTTATCAATTAACATACCTATATCTCTAAAATAATTACCCCATCTGATTAATCTTTTTCCATAATCATTGTCTTCTTTTGGGTTAATATATTTATCTAGTTTGATTTTCTGTAAGTTCTTAACATCTTTTGGTTCTCTCAAATCCAAATGCGGATATGGGGTTTTAACATTTAAGTTATGATATGAATACTCCATTAAGCCTACAGCTGCATTTAAAGCTATATTATCTCTAACAATATTATCTGCCCTATTCACGGCTCCTATAGCAGCTGTATGACTCCAAATTATTTTTCCATCTTTAGCAAAATCTTTAGCAATTTCCTCTAATGTTTCTCTTCTCATGTCTTTATAAATTTCGATTAATTTATCACTTTCTTTTTTTGCTTTTTCGTAATCTTCCTCACTTGGATTTTCGGTCGTTTCTAATACTGTATTAAATAAACTATCTAGCGTTGTTTGAAAATCTTGTACTTTCTTCCACTTACTATGTTTCAATGTACTTATTTTTTCATTGTATTTTTGATTTAATCTTTTTACTCGATTGGAACTAACCTTTTGTAAAGATGTGCTTCCAGCATATTCAGAACTTTGAGCAGACTCCAATAAAGGAATCAAACCATCACCATTTATATGGTTTAGCACAATCTTATCTATAATATCTTCAATAACTTTATATTCTGAGTTTCGATCATGAGATATTGAATTATCAAAATCATTTTGTTTTCCCTCTATTTGCTTAGCGATAATCTCATCATCATTTTCTGGATACCAAGAATCTTCTACTGATTCTTCCTCGTTTGCTTCTGGCTTCTCTGCATTCTTATCCCATTTTGTTTGTTTACTGTCCTCTTTCGTTAATTTTACAGGAATTTTACTTTCAATTTCTGCAATTATTTTCTCCTTATCGCCACTAAAAAAAATTACAGCTCCTATAATTACTACACTAAAAAATATAAATAAAAAAAACTTTTTCATATAGCACCTACCTTCACTTAATTATAATATATAAATTATAAGAAAAATATGCATTTTTAACCCATATAATATCCTAAACTGGTTAAATTGTAGTACCCATTAATTACTAGAAAATAGATTTTATAAACAGTTTCAAGAATCTAATTTTTTTTTAGTTTAAAGACATATAAAAAAGTGGCACCCTTATCTTTTAAGGATTGCCACTTTTTAAGTTAAGATAATTAGAAAATATTGATGGTAGAACTAGCTATATGTAATCAACTCTATTTAAAAATAAGGTTATTTATCTATCTTTACACATATTTCAGCTCTCTCTCCCTTAACCTTCTGTCCTCCATAAAGTTAAAAAAATTGCCATTATCCAATATAACCCCTCCTTTTTACTATATTGGTAAAAAATAACCAAAACGATAGATTAATATGTTATAATAAAAGAAATCTAAATCATTACCCCAAACAAAAGAGGATCTAAAACAGATCCTCTTTTTATTTGTATTAAATTGTTTCCCCGTGTGCGCCGTCATAATCACTATTCACTAACATTGATGGTGATGGATAATCTCCGTAAGCAAACGCTTTATCACTTGAATTCAATCCAACTGATAAAAAGCCAATTAATCCTAAACCTAATACAATTGCTACTATTTTCTTCATTACTTCAACGCCCCTTTTTCAATTTTCTTTTCTCTTGCTTGGTGATGTAAATAAAAATACTCGCTTGCTTTTACATGATTTTCTTGTTTATAAAAGCAAACTCCCAGCTTCTCTGTATATTCTTTTGTATACTCATAGAGTTCTTCTTTGTCGAAATATGAAATCCCTTCTAAAATCGTTTTTTCGATTCTTTCTGTAGAAATATTTAAGTTCATTTCATTAAGAATATTAAAATGATGTTTGTATAATTCATCATTATTTTGATTACAGATTTCCATTCCTTTTGTAACAAGTTCAGAAACCTTCTCTTCTTCTCCTAATTTATGATATTCACGCGCCAATAACAAAATCGCTTTGTAATGATTTGGCATGTTTTCTACAACTTCAGAAAGATGACGAATCGCTAACGAAGAAAGATTTTGGCTTGCATACAACCAACCAATGTTATTTCGAACCCGTAAAATCAATTCTGATGCTTCTTGTTTTTGAAGGATATCAATTGCAGATGTAAAATATTCTTCCGATTCTTCGTACTGCTCTAAATGTATACAAATGCCACCTAATAAATTTTTACACAGTCCCACATTAATTTCGCATCCTATTTGCTTTTTAAATAATTCTAATGCTTGGTTTCCGCGTTTAATAACTTCAAGTGGCTTATACGTATAATTATAAAATGCTGCTGTTCTATAATAAAATTCAGCAAGCTCAATTTCACTTGGAATAGACTCTATTAGCCTTTCTGCCTTTTCATAGTGTTCTCGAGCCTCCACGAAGCTTGAAATAGATGTGAGATGAATTCCTTTAAAAAAATGATAATAAAACATTAGAAAATTGTCCCTAGGCGTAAAAAGAGACTCTACCTCTTCGAAACCGTTTCTTGTAACCTCTAATCCATTTGTTAATACCTTGTACCGAAAGTCCAATAGAGAATAATACATTAATAGATTTTGATCATCTTTTATTTCATCTTTTCGTTCATTAATTTCTTTTTTCAAAGCTGCTGCTTCGTTAACTTTTTGGGAAATCATTAGATGATACCAGTCATTCAATAATTTAAACGTATTTTGGTTCGTAAAGATACTCGTGCTCAATTGATTCTCCTCCTTCTTCTTGACTCTCTATTGGTCTAAATATTACCATATTTCTGCAAACTAAATATTATTTCGCAGATTAAAGATTAAGTGAAAAATAAAAGTCAGAATATTCAGTCTTTCAAAATGATAAAAATAGGTAATAACATTTAATGCTAAGATAGAACTAATTTCTTAATTAACTTTTCATATTATTTCATAAAAAGAGGCATCCTAAGATGCCTCCCCCCGACTTAAACCACGCTCATGTAACATAAATTTATCCGTATTATCCCCTTGTAATACACGTAAATACATCCTATAAAACAGAGTCCTCTATATACACCAGATTGTTAGTTTACAAAATACAAGAGATTTGCGATCCGTATTAGATTGACGCCACATCTCCTCTAACCGTTGATATGTTACGTCTTTTAATAGAATCTGCTTTATAGAACGTATCCACTCTTTATATTTTACTACATGTAATATTTATTTGGTGTATTTTTCATAAATATGTATAATTACATACAGTTTATGCGAAAAAGAAAGTATACTTTAGTATTGTGTAATAAAGATAAAGCCCACCTACGGAAATAGGTGGGTTTTTAACACACATACAAAAAGGCACTCTTTCGAGTACCTTTTTTCTATTCTACTTTTAAATTAATTTCTTTACCTGTCATACCGCCACTAGCTTTTAAGAAAAGTCCTTCCGCATCTTTTGGTATATCAAAAACAATTTTACCTGTCTGTGTTAGACCAGGATTCAATTGTTTTAAGAAGAAGTCAGTTTTTCCACCGTTAGTTAAGTCAAAAGATGTTTGACCTTGTGTTGAATATGTAAATTCACGACCTTTATTATCTACCAATTTAAAGCTGTTAGCATCCACAGTAATAGCGTCTTTTTGATTATTAGTAAGTGTAACTTCTAAAATTTTAAAGACACCTTGCGCTTGTTCTTTTGTATATTCATTACCTACAGAATCTACTGTTTCCATAGACCCTACAGCGATTTTAACATCAGAAGATACACCTTCTTTTGATACTGCTTTCGTGTCTGTAGAAGTTTTTTCTGTTGAATCTCCGCCACCAGCAACCATAGCAATTATTCCGATTACAAATAAAACTATAATGCCTAAACATCCAAACTTAAATATTTTTCCCACGTTTGTTCCTCCAATTATGTAAAATGTAATATTGAGATATTAATAATAACAAATTGTACATCTATTTATTGTCATATTATGTCGAAAGGAAATAAAAATATAGTTTAGAAATTTCAGACTTAACTCCTGTCCTATGACCTATTTTTTCACATATCTCAGCAATACCTCTTATTATTCATTTTCATCAGAACTACAATAAGAAGAATTATCATAACTTGATGAGTTTTCATTTTTATAACTAAAAGAATTGCTATAACAGGAACTATTATGTGAACTATCAGAACTTGAACTATAAGAGGAGTAACTATAGCTAGTTGAGCTATCAGAGCTACAATTACTGTCATAGTCCATTACATCATCATCCAAGTCAGAATCTAAAACAGTACCTGTTTTCGCTTTTTTCCCCACGGCCTTAAATCTATAGGAGGATCTTCTTTTTCGTGATGTTATTTTTTCTCCCTTAGATAATTTCATTAGAGAATGTGAGTGGTTATTATCAGTCACTGCTATAACTCTAAATGCTCCTCCAAAAATTAAACGCATAATACATACTAAAAACCACATGCAAATTATAAATACTAAAACATATAGAGCAACGTTATAGATAATATTGTTTATTAAGTCTATTATTGTATCCTTGGAATTATTAAGCATAAAATTAATTACCACCTTTTCTATTTAGGTTTATATAAATCTAAATGGAATTACAAAATATCTTTCCAATTAAGCGAAAATATAAGTTAGACAAAAATTAACCGGTTCCCTATATGTTAAGGAACCGGTTATTAATATTACTTATTAATGAGAAAGACATCGCTCTTTAAATGTTTGCCATGAATGTATGAGACTGCTACATATCTACCTGGCTCGTAAGCGTCTGTAATTTGAGTATCAAATACTACTTTACCCGCAATAGCAATTTCTTTATGGAAATTAATTGTTTTATAACGAGATAGATCTCCATTATCTGATACACGGAAAATTTTAACTTGGTCTTCACCAGCTACTAATCCAGCATCATCTACAAGGATTGTGAAATAGTCTTTTGTTTTGTAAGAGAAACTTAAAAGTTTTTTGTACTCAGCAGGCATTTTTTCAATATATTCATTTAAGATATATGTATTATTAATACCCCAGCTGTCATATGGTGCTACTGCATGTTTTACTGTGTCTGCTGATGCAGTAGGTGTATTGATTGTATCAACTGCTGTTAATCCCCCTAAAGCTAATACTCCAACTAGAGCTAATTTGCCTAATTTCATTATTGTTCCCCCTGCATTACATATAATTATAAAACCATATATAATAATACATATAGTTGTAATATTTTTCAAATATTTTCTAAAAAAGTTATAATTTTAAAATAAAAGGCATTCAAATGAATGCCTTTTATTTTAAAATTATAAGATTGCTCGCACATTTACGACAAACAATCTTCTCTTCCTCAAAAATGAATAGATTTTCAGCATCACATTCTGGGCATACAACTGCAAATGGTGTTTGTATATTTTTATAGCAGAGAAAAGAAATGACTGCCAGGATTATAGCAGGAATAAAAAGCATCATAATTAAGAATAGACTCGCACAAACACCTGTAATTATGGAAAGTGGCTTCATTAGTTTTCTTCCTAATGAGTTTACTTGACTATCCTTTTTACGAAAAGCAGTTACAGTGTAAGTTTCTTTTTCTCTTACCGGATCAAATACTTTTACCGTATTATAATCTGATTCATTCATAGTGAAATAGGAAGTGTTTTGTCTAGGAAACTCTCGTTGTTTATAATAGTTGTTTGATTCTTCTATCCGTGGTTTATATGAAATTCCAGTGCCAGGCACATAAGTTGTAAATCTTAATTCATTTGGAACGGCTCTTACGTCCATGCCATTGTATGAAACATTTAGTCTTGTTCCAGGCGAAAATTGGATAATTCTACGAAACTTATAACCCATAATAATATATCCTCTCTGTATAATTAATAAACTTCTTTACTAATTATAACAAACATTTAATCAAAATATTAGTATATACGGTTGTAATAATTATCAAAAAGAGTGATAATGACTTTTTCCAAACTAAAATTTTATCCTGCTAATGCGTACTTCAAAATATACATTTGAAGTACGCATTAAACAATAACTTCGTTATAAGTAAGTAGTAATAAAAATCTAAAAGAAAAGCCCCTTATATACTATCTATTCATCGTTTCTTAATTGTTTTCTTAACTTTTTATTCCCCACATATAAATAAGCTTTTGTATCATACATCTCATGTTTAAAATATGAATAACTACCCTTAAAAACCGTTAGCTGACGTTTTTCAGTCTGTAACAGCACCCAATATTTACTTTCATCCAAAACAATACCCGATACATTTTTACCGCTAGGAAAATAAACCATAATTGTATCCCCTACAGAAAATACA
Organism: Bacillus sp. GC_Bacil_1; assembly: GCF_026540675.1. Taxonomy (NCBI): domain Bacteria; kingdom Bacillati; phylum Bacillota; class Bacilli; order Caryophanales; family Bacillaceae; genus Bacillus; species Bacillus sp. GC_Bacil_1. The sequence continues at coordinate 22,725 of NZ_JALNUG010000020.1, read as the reverse complement.
TATTCAGTAGGCTTTTTATAATCAGCTAATTTCATTTCCTCCGTATAGAAATCATTGGTTTCAAGTAACGGATCATGCTTCATATGTACAATATAAGATAGAGCACTCTTCATGATTGTATAATATTTCTCTTTTTCAGTTTTAACGTACAGATAATAGGCACCTTCAGATAATACAATCCCTTTTATCCCCTTACCATCTTTAAATACACAACCAATCTTTTCACCAATTTTAAATACAAATGAGGTTTTCTTGTCTCTTTCGCTAAACTTAGGAGATCTTTCTTCAACAGTTTGAAACTCTTCATGTCTTATATATTTTACTTCAGAAAAATTAACTGTCACTTGATAGGAACCGCTTGGGCCCTCCATATCAAGAACACAATAATACTCTTCTATTGATGTAATTTTCCCTTTTAATAAATCTTCATGATTAAGTAGCTTAATCTCAACATTAACTCCTCTCATAAATACATACGAGTGTCTATAACGTCCTCTACTATCACGATCTATAGAATAATTTTTACTCAAATAACACACCACCAATATTACAATTTTCTAGAAAACCAGTAACAATTTCACATACCATAATAAGAATAGAAACCTGTTAGTCTAAAAGTAAAAAATCACAAAGAAGAGGAATCTAAACTAGTGACATATAACGCTATAGCACAGTAACAAAAACATGTATCATAGATATAATATGTATTGGCAGAGTGGACAATTAAACTTAACCAGCTGGTAGCCCTTCTAATATGCTGTATAGTGTTTCTTCTTCCACCATAGCGCTACTAGTTTTTGCATGTTCTATTATGTTACTTATTTGAGGGAATATCCCCTGTAAGTAGTTTAAATAACTTTCTTTTCTTCTACCATTTTCTTTTAAAGCAAACGCAATTAAAATTCCAATTGTAGACAGTCCTGTTTTTGCACTTTTTCCTTTTCCCTTAACCACTTTATAGATTTTTGTACTCTTTCTTAGTACCGTATTTAAGGTGCTTCGTGGGATATGAAGTGCTTCACACAGTTCTGACTGTGTAAAGTATAACACAGGTTTATTATTTGAATTCATAGATAAAAAAGAAATGATATCGGCTTCCCATTCGTGCCAGTGGCTCCGAACTCGATCCTTACGTTGTTTTTTATGTTTCTTCCAAAATGCTGAAGGCGCACGAAATACTGAATCTCGGCCATCTAATTCATATATTCGCACCAAACGATTTATGTAATCTTTATGTGCTGCTCGATATTTTCCAGAGTACGCAGACATTACAATTCCTCTGACTTCACTATGTTCCAATGGCTGCTCTAGATTACTATTAAACTGATCCATCAGGTCAATTGTGTCTTTAATAGCGTACTGACTTTGAAAACATGCTAAAGAAAGGGTGAAAACCGCATTGTTTCGCCCTGCTTTCGTTTGTTTTGGAGATACATTTGTACAACTTATCACTCGTTTGAACCATAATTCATCCATTTGCTTCGGTTGCTCTACAGGAGCATTTTTAGCAAACGGACTTTCTATTATATTCTGGAATAGTTTATTTCCCTTGTTATCGTCTTGACGCTTGCTCCACTCTTGTAATTCCTTGAATGTATACACATTTTCCTCAAAGAACATTACAATATTTTGAACTGAAGGCATTCTGAAGAAACCAAAGTGATTGCATGTTAAATCCACGTTTGGTAAGCTCTCAGCGAACATTTCTCTTAAATTTTGAGAGACTCGTTTTGCTGATTTAATAGCTATATAATTATTATTATTTGTTACATATACAGCTTGATCTAACACATAATATACTTGATAACCTTTAGTTGTTTCAAGAATCATAGTAGGTACACCAAAACCTGCGTTTAGTGCCACATCATTAATTGCAGTCATAGGGAATGACTTTGAATCAATATCAATAACAAAACAGTTAATTTGCTGTAAATTCTTTTCTGTATGACCCACAACTGTACGAAGCCCCTTTTTGCTATACGTACCAAAATTATATACATTAGGTGTCCAGTGAGAAGCCTGTCCAATATGATCCAGTATAGCTTCTTCAGATGATAATACTATGCCACGAGTTCCAAACTTAGCGCTTAAATCTTCTTTCTTACGCGTAATAAAAATTGATCCTTTTTTATTCTTCTTCCCATTTAACACTTTACTTTCAAATTCCTCTTGATTTGCAATAGATACTAATCCAGCTTTCGAGTTTTTAGATTTATATTTTCGTAACCCTTTATGTAGTATTAATTCGATAGCTCTTTGCACTGTATTCATATTGAACCTCCTTTCCACTTATTTTTTACAACAAAAAAGGTGAGCAGTTGTATCACTGCTCACCTAGATAAACACACTTCCCTAAATTTCATATAAAGGCAGAAAAATCCATACTTACATATGCTTAAAAATGCACTTAAATAAGGGTTTCTATCTTTACAAATCCACTCTAATTAACTATACTAAAAAGAGATATTTTATATCTTAATAGCATAGTTAACTAGAACGGTTTGGGAAGTTTACTCACTGGTGATGTGCAGTGACGTAAATGGAATACAAGATGTAGTCAGCAAATTGTATTCACCAAGAAGTAGAAATGTAGTCAGCAGATCTACTTCCTCTATCTAGTTTGAGACCTGAGAAATCTCAAACTAGACAGCCGTTCTTTTTTTATTTGTGTTTTTATGTTTTATGTGTCGTATATATCCTACAAATTCTTACGAATTTTTTATGTATATTATCAAACTAAATCGTATTGTGTTGAGAAACTTGTTGTCTATAACGTTACAATAAGTTTTTTTGTTTGTAAACAGCAATTACTAAGCTTTTTATAATAATATCCCTATTTCCCTATTTCTATTTTTAAACAAAGGGAAATAGGGATATTTCTATTTTTATACTTTTCTATATTTCCCTATTTTTTTATTTTTTCTTGCCTGTATTTAATCGTTTGATTTCATTAGATTTTCTTATCTTTCCTTATTTATTAAATACAAAATATCCTTTAATGCCAACACTTAGGATGTTCTATAATAATTCTATTATTCTATTGCAACAACAAAATATCATTGATATAATTTAGTTAGACATATAGAAATATCCCTATTTCTAAAAATAACTATTTCTATATTTCCCTATTTTTGTTATTGATTTTATAGAAATAGGGAAATATAGAAATTTAAAAATTAAATGGAGTGGTATAAATGACAACTACAATTACTGTCGGTAATTACAAAGGTGGCGTTGGTAAAACAACGAATGCCGTACTAAATGCTTATGAGTTTGCAAAAAAAGGAAAGCGAACATTACTTGTTGACCTTGATCCACAAAGTAACGCAACAAAATCACTCATGTTAACAAAATCCATCTTAAATCCCGATGAAGTGGTAACAATTGAAAAAACTTTAATGAAAGGTATTCAAGAGGGCACTTTAGAAGGATTAGAAGTTGAAATCATGAAAAATTTATACTTAATTCCATCCTATGTAGATTTTCAGGACTTTGCAAAGTTTCTATATAAATATTGTTCTTCAGAAATAGAAGAGGATTATTACTTTAAAAACTTGCTTGAAAAAATTAAACATAAATATGATTACATATTTATTGATGTTCCACCAATGTCAATTGAAGTTACTAAGAATGCCGTAGTTGCTTCTGATTATGTACTTATAGCACTACAGACACAAGAACGTTCTCTTACAGGCGCTGAAAACTATGTTAATGAACTTGTAAAATTAAAAGAACAATATAATCTTGATATTGAAGTCGTAGGCATTCTTCCCGTATTGTTGAAAAATAACGGGAAAGTAGACCAATATATTATGGAAAATGCTCGTGAAGTTTTTGGCGAGGAGAATCTATTTAAAAATATAGTCCCACAAATGGAACGTATTAAAAGATTTGATGTTAACGGTATTACTGAGAGGGATCGTCATGATTTAAATGTAATTGAACTATATGAAAAAATTAGTGATGAATTACTGGAACGTATTGAATTATTTGAGAAATTAAAGGTTGGTGTATAACATGGCAGAACCAAAAAAAATAGGATTATTAAGTAGAAAGAATTTTACTCCTGAACAATCTTATCAATCACCAGAGGAAACACAAGAAATAGAAAAAACAAAGGTGAAAATACAAGAGCAAGAACAAAAAAAGACAAAAGAAAAAAAAGCTTTTAAGAACCAACAAGGAAGTATTAAAATTTCAAATCAATCCAAAGAAGAACTTGAAGCACTAATGAAAATTACTAATACTAAATATAATTATGAAATAATTGACCTACTTATTGATTGGTACGTTGAAAAAGAATTAACCCCTGCACAAAGAAAGAAATTTAAACTATTAACAGAAATTTAATTGTCGATATCCCTATTTAGAAATATCCACTTTTCTAAATAGGGATATTTTTTATTTCTTTCATCCTTTATTATCTTGCTAATGTTCAGTGACAATAAAGTTGTTTAATTTTAGTCTAAGAAATGTAATAACCACCTACTAAATTAAATTGTAGGTGGTTTTAAAGTTATTTAAAATTAAATTTAATTGTTGTAGCCTGTAATTTATAAAAATAATAAAGTTGGTTAATTCTTCTTCAACTAATGCCTCTTATTGAAAAAAGTAGCTTGCTCCATTTACTAAATTTTCATCCTATTTTACATAGCTTAATCTGCCTCAACATCTTTTTCACCTAAATTTTGAACAAATCTTAATAGATAACCATCAGGGTCCATAATTAAAAATTCTTTTTGTCCCTTTAATTTAGTATCAGCTCTATACCAATTCTCTTGAATATCAAATTTAATTGGATACTCGTTCTTTTTCAAACTATTATATAGTGGATCAATATCATTTATGATAATTTGAAAATTAATTCCTCTTCCGTAGGGATAAGATAACTCCCCAGTACTCCAATGACCATTTACTTCTTCAATCATAATCTGGCAGTCATTTAAAGACAGTAAAGCAAACTTATCCTCTGGTCTTTGATATTCAATTTTAAACAGGAGAATTTCCGAATAGAAATTTAAACTTTGCTCTATATCTGAAACTGATAGCTCTGGTATTAATGCATTGAGTTTGTGCAAAAATGCTTCCCCCTTTGTTTAAGTTATTGATTATTATAACACTTACTATAAATTCTTCTTCCATTAAACTACTTCGTTAATCCTAAAAGAAGTAAACAACTTAATTATTTTTTAAAGGACTTTATTATAAATTAAACAACTTTATTATCTCTACACAGCTAAAACACATTCTTCTACTTCACTTTCCTCTAGGATCTCTATTTCTAAGTAGGTGTACAATTCCATGCCTATCAGGCTAATATTTTGAAGTGCCCCCAAAGTGAAAATTTTAGTATGTAATAAAATTTCAAGTCAATGGATGTAGGCTGTACGCCTAAAATAATTAATGATATTGATAATAAACCAATTTCAAATATGCGAGAAGATGGAAGTCCTTTAGGATCTACCCATTATGGTGGCAAATGGGACATTGTTAATTTTTTTAAGAGTCCCAATGTGTTTATAAAAAAACCAATGAATCCTATTTAAATAGGATTCATTGGTTTTTTTGATATAAAGAAAAGACACCCGAGGGTGCCTTTTCCAATAGTTTTTTAGCAGAAGCAGCTACATCCAATAATGATTAATAGGATAAAAAGTACAACTAATAAAGCAAATCCTCCAGCAAACCCGCAGCCTTCGCCGCAACTACCATATCCCATAATAGTTCCTCCTTTTGATAAGAGGGGAAAACACAGGGTCACTCATATATTTTAATGGATTCAATTTACTGTATGTTTTTACGTAGTAATGGAGCAAGTCCTTTTAAAAATAAAGAAAAGACTCTTTAAGATACCTCTTCTTTTAAAAGTTTTTTGTATCATTAGCCTTTTTTACTGCATAATTTGTATTGATGTGTGTCTTATAGTTACGATTACTCCTGTAAGTGAGGTAGAATGCGGATTTAGTTCAAGTATAGCAACTAATCTTAATGCTCAATTGCTATCACATTACCATTAGTAGCTTGTTTCTCAATTACATTAAATGACGACTTAAGTGTTAGAACAACCTTAACACGTTTTTCCTTTAAAACCTCTTAAATGTGCCATTATTTTTATGATGTTAGAGAATAATGAAATTATATCGAAAACTCTCCTGAAAGGCTTTTCTTATTTTTTATAAATGTCTATTCTAATTGTATACATCAAAACGGATATAAACTTCATCTGATAATAAGTAGGCATTATATATTCGTTGTTTATATATTGATAGTTCAAATTGTTTTCTATTTAATTCACATGCCAGAATAATTATATCCTTAGAACCTCCATAGGATTTTAAACTGATAGCGATATGGTACTGTCACTAATTACACGTACTTATTACATCTCTTTCTTTTTAAAAAGGGGATATTTCCACTTTTCTAAATAGGGATATTTCTATTTTCCTTTCCCTCTATTCTTTTTTAAAATATACATGGCTACTTTACTTTCTTCTAGGACCTCCATTTCTTATTACATCTTGTTCATTTTAGAAAAAGGGATATTTCCACTTTTCTAAATAGGGATATTTCTATTTTCGTTTTCCCTCTATTCTTTTCTAAAATATCCATGACTACTTTGCTTTCTTCTAGGATCTCCATTTCTTATTACACCTGATTATTACATCTTGTTCATTTGTAAAAAAGGGATATTTCTATTTTTCTAAATAGGGATATTTCTATTTTTTCTTTCCCTGTATTCTTTTCTAAAATATCCATGACTACTTTGCTTTCTTCTAGGATCTCCATTTCTTATTACACCTGATTATTACATCTTGTTCATTTTAGAAAAAAGGGATATTTCTATTTTTCTAAATAGGGATATTTCTATTTTTTCTTTCCCTGTATTCTTTTCTAAAATATCCATGACTACTTTGCTTTCTTCTAGGATCTCCATTTCTTATTACACCTGACTATTACATCTTGTTCATTTTAGAAAAAGGGATATTTCTATTCAAATCTTTAAAAAGGGTTCAATTTTTTTTTGATTTTCTTCGACATGGTATTACAACAAATGGACATGTAGTTTGTTATTAGCGTCCTACTATTATTTGGTTTAACAGCTTATTATAGTATTAAATCCGTGATAAGTGATGCTACTGTTGGTAAAGTAATTGAGGAATTTAAAGGGGCAGGATTAGAAGCAGAAGGTCTACTGATTTACCGTAAAAAGAATTTGAAAATACTAGAAAAGATGCAAAACGTATTCTAGTACCTTCTTGAGGAAAAGATAGTGACAGCAGCTTATTCACATTTAAAAACAAAGAAGATCTTGAGCAAACTAAAAAGTACTATGATGATTTAGGAAATGGAAATCAAATGCTATTCTCTCCTACATACGCAAAAGGTAATTTCTTTTTACAAATAAATGGGGATATGGAAGATGCCGAATTTAATAAATATAAAGAAGTTATGGATAAAACTATTAAGTAGATTAATGAATGCGTTTTCAATTTAAGGAAAGTGTGATAAAATTATGATTGGATGGGAGTCCAATACATATTAATATTATTAAAATTAAGATGGTTCAAGTCGGAGGAAGGCACATTAAGGTGTCTTTTCTTTTTATTATAAGAACTTTCTCAAGAATGAAGTCATATAATTTAAGAATTTCCCTGAATTAAGAACAAATTGTTATTACTCCTGAGCCAATTAATAGAGCTGCTGCAGTGGCTGGCATTGTAACAGGAATCTAAATACCCTCTACAAATAGTAAGTATTGACCATCTTATTACTTTAAAAAATATAAGTTACGTTCTTAAAGTTATCAAAAACTGTTTCTATCTTAAGGAAACTCAGCATTCACTTTCTTAAAGATTATAACTCTATTCAAAACTTATTATTATACTTGCAAATATCTTTCCCCATTCCTAGGTTTACAAGTTCCCTTAATATTAGAGAATATCGATAACAAAACAACAGTATCACTGAAATATTGATACTTATAAGATATTTAACCAATAACCTACAATCATTTTTAGAAATAGGGAATTTTCCCTATTTCTAAAAATGGATATTTCCCTATTCATTTAAAAATACTTTTCTAAATTTAAAATATAGAACCTATAATTGTGAAACACTACATTCCACTAATTATGTAACAATTAAATTTTTGTTCTACATACAAAAAAATCAAAAAGAATACGTAGAGTAAACTAAAAAAATTACTATTCTAACGTTTACCACTACTACTGAAGATTAAGAAAAAGAATTGAAATTCTTTTTGATACCACAATTCACTATATATTTTTAACCATGAAAATACATTTCATATCTGTTTATCATAGCTTTCTTTATTTTTTACTATACATCGTTTTTGGAACTTCAATAAAGAACAGAAATCTTATCTAAATTATAAAAAAATCAAGCATATTAAACTTCGTTTATCTAAATAAAGTCTTTATTGCAATAAATAAAACAAGCCAAAAACTTAACGATATTGCACTACCGTAATACAAACCTTTAGCAAAGTTCAATTTTCCCATCATGTTAATTACCTCTTATAATATATTTGTTTATAGAATATATGAACTTTGTTAATTCTTAATGGATTTCTTGTGAACTTGATAAGAATACAAAAGGGGATACTAAAATCTCAACTAATTAAGAACTAAATCTTGCAGGGTTTTTGAGCCTCTCTTTATATGTCCAATCGTCACGTGAAATGTTTTTACAGCTAACAGCAACTTGATCATCACACCATATTAAATCTCCAAATTGGAACCTGGCTTGCAATTGTACATTGTTCTGATACAAAAATACATCTCCATCCTTATATTTACCGTTTACGTATCCCATCAAAACCTCGTAGAGCTTCATTGTTATCCCCCCTTACTTTAAATTTAATTCGTAGATAATTTATTGTTCTTTCTACGGATATTCTCTACACTCATCATGATTACCTTCCATAATAAAATTTACAAGTTTGTATAATAACTTTGTTTTTAGAAATAGGGAAATATCTATTTATAGAAAAATGGATATTTCCCTATTTCTAAAACTTAATTCGTACATATTCCCTTCTATATAGTCGCTAACTATTAGGTTTTTATAAACATATAATTAATTAAAAGTTTTTATCTATTAAAACGTAACTCCAAACTCAGAACTAATTCTAAAAATATAAAATTCAGATATACGAAATCACCTAAAAAAGTATTATCCTACATCAATTTTGAATAAAAATTTATTACCTTGATTGAAAAAACGACCTTTATTTTTAATTCTAACGGCATATATAAACCCATTTAATAGAATGACATTAAAGATATGGGTATCGCTAAATATAGACTGCTAGGCACCTTATATTTAATCCTTTGAAATATTGACATTTACTTATTTAAAAACCATCAAAATAAAAAAATTCTACTCTGAATAAAACTTAATATTTTGTCAATAATATAGACAACCCATTTCTTAACCATATTCCACAACTGGAGTAGTTAGCTTTTGCTATCTACTCTTTTATTTGTGAACTTTTTAAATTAGCCTTTATATACTGTACTTATTTGATTGGTATAGATGTAGCAGATCGATTGAATAATAAAAAGATATTACCTAATAACTTTCGGTATCATCTATACCTTACATTGGAAAAATCGCCCTACCTTAATAAAATGTAAGTACGAGAATAATTATTTTTCACTAAAAGAATGAAATCTTTATTTCTCAACATCCAACACATAGAACTTAACTTCTAAAAATGATAACATGAAGGTAACTTTCAGTTGTAATTCTCAATATGTCATTCTTTTTACGTTTAAAAGGTCCTGAACCCCAATCCAGGACCTTTTAAACTATTTTCTGCTATATACGTCTCGATATCTTATTACTAATTTAGAGGTGTTTATTCAAAATCATCTTCTAAGGTATATCTCATCCTGTAAACCATAACTGCTATATAAGAGCCCTAACTCCAATACCCATATGTAGATATCTCTGGATTATTTATTTAAAAAATGAACTAAATCAATTTCATACCCTTAAAAAGTGACCGTTAAATAATAACAGTACCTACTACATCTTCTCTCTTAAGCCCTAATACTAAGTTTAGAAAATATAAATACTTGTAGATTTCTAAATAAATTAAGAAAAACATGGTAAATACAAAATGAACAAACAATTCATTTGAATAGTACCACAGTCTCACATATAGTTCCTATATTATTAGAAACAGAGCTATCTTTACGGCTTAACTAATAAAATGACAGGTGCAAAGAACATGACAAGCCATTACAATAAAACAAAAATATTTAATGTGTCTATTAAGAATACAGAATACTCGTGACAAAAAATACAAATAAGTTATATAAAATATGCGATAATATTGGTACTTTTAAATCTCTAGTCTTTTCATAACTCCATGCATATAGACACCCATTTATAAAGTAAGGGAAGAAAAACCAATCAAAATGAACAGCTGCAAAAATAGCATTGGCAATAATAATTGCTACTGTCCGATTAATTCGTTCGAATAATACCCCTAATCCTATAGGTAGAACCTTTCTGAAGATCCATTCTTCAATAATAGGAGCTATCAAAATTGGTACAACTAAATAGAAAAAATTCAGTTCAATTTTTATATTTACTTGCTCTGTACTACTTGTATCACCTCCCAAATAACCTTTTAGGAAAGAAAAAAAGAAACTGGATACAATTGCGAATCCAGTCGCCATTAACACCCATTTTCCTTTTTCTAATAATCCCTTTATGTTCAATTCTCTCCCTCCTTAGTCACTACTGTCCTTCTTTATTGTTTGTCTTTATATAAAGCAAATTCCTAATTTAAGGGTGTAAGGTACCCTACCTATCATATTAACCATAAAATAAAATGTACGAACAAAAGACTCAGAAAAACGCATAATTGCACTCGAGCATGATGTATTTTTTCCCATGATAAAATACGACATAACAAGAACACATAGGTATTGGCGTATAGGCACATGATTCCTAGAGCAACTAGAGATTCTAAGTAAGTGGGTTTAGGTGTCATAAAGCCTTTTAGAAAAACTATAAAAAAAAACAAGAAAATACAAAACTGACTCTATTTTTAACAATTATTAAAAATATTCTAAGTGAACGTCTTTCATATTTCGGTATTCTAATACTGTACCTCTTTGATTCTATAGTCTAAACATCTTGTAAACTTTACAATAGTAGCTTTCCATCTTTAAATTTAAGATTTTATTCTGTAAAGAATTATTTTAACTTGTTTTAGTAAATTCAAATACAATCTTCCCACTGGAATCTAACTTCAGATATGCATCAAATTCTTTCCCTGATTTACCCTTCATTCCTTTAATCAATCCTGTTTTCTTACCTGCTAGTAATTTCTTAACGTTTGCTTCGCTTATTTTCTTTGTTAAAAATTCGCTTGGAAGAGAGAATTTGCAACCTTCCTTATAACCCGTACAACCGTAAAACGTCTTGCGATTCGCTATGTCTTTACCACATTTCGGACATTTCCCTACGGAATCCTTTGTTTTCATTTCTTGCACTTTACTATCTATCTGAAGCTCACTAATTGAATTCGTGGCGTTAACAATCAGCTTCCTGGTAAATTCCCCTGTCTTCGCTACAAACACCTCTTTAGAACCTTGTTTCTTCCCGATTTTACGCAAATATCCTTCCCATTGCGCTGTCATTTCGGGCTTCGCTAATAACGTGCCGCCCACGGCTTCGCAAAGAATTTCACCTTTCGGTGTAACAGTCACTTTATTCTTTTTCACTTCTATATATTCTTGTTTTTTGAGCGTTTCAATGATACCAGCTCGTGTTGCTTCCGTACCAAGTCCCTCTACTTCTTTTAGGATACTTTTACTTTCTTCATCTTCTACTGAAGCACCGCATGTTTTCATTAATGTAATGAGTTGCCCCTCTGTATAGGGATTAGGTGGTGTTGTGATCCCCTCTTTCGTTTGTATCTTCCCTTGTACAAGTTCGCCTTTTTGTACAACAGGAAGGAGGTATTCCCTGTCTTCGCTCTCTTCTTCGCTTGGTTGATCTGCTTTGTAAAGTTCTTTCCATCCTAACGCTTTTTCCGCTTTTCCTTTTGTCGTAAGCTCTAATCCATTCATATCTGTTGTAATAATCGTTTCTTCATATTCGTAAGGTGCATAGAACATGCCTAACACACTTTTTAACACTTCCATATACAAGTTGCGCTGCTTGTCCGTTAATTGATCCACCTTTTGTTTCGAAGGAACATTTTTAGTCGCTATAACGGCATAGTGCTCCTGTACTTTTTGATTATCAACGTAGCGTTTATTTGGTTCTAGCGTTGGAGCTTGAAAAGATACTCCTACAAGAGATTGATATCCCTCTAGGTTTTGGACTAAATAAGCAAATTCGTTTTCTGTAATGTAATTACAATCTGTTCGTGGATATGTTACGAGTTTTGCTTCGTATAACTCTTGAACAATTTTCAGCGTATCAGCAGGTGAATACTTATACTTTTTATTCGCTAAAGCCTGTAGGGAAGAAAGAGAGAACAACTTTGGCGCTTCTTGTTTCTTCGGTTTTACTTCCACGGATTTTACTGCGCCTTGCTGATTGCCTCCTTCAGACAGCTGATGTTTCTTCAGTAGCAATGCCACTTCATTTTTCGTTTGGAATCGCTCTTTGTATCTTCCTTTATATGTTCCATTCATCCCTTTAAATTGACCTTCCAGTTCAAAGAAAGGGGATGGTTTAAAGTGTTTGATGTCCTGCTGCCGTTGATTAATAAGACATAAAACAGGTGTCTGAACACGACCTACACTATAAACGCCTTGTACACCTTTTTGACGTAATAAAAGCGTATATAATCGGCTTGCATTCATACCAATTGCCCAATCACTAATTTGACGAGCCTGTGCTTCAGCAAACATGCTCTCAAACTCAGAACCTTCCTTCAGGTTCTGGAATCCCTTTTTAATTTCATCTACTTCTAAGCTGTTGATCCATAAGCGCTTTATCTTTTTACTTGTGCATCCTGCTTCCTGAATGATTAAACGTGCGATTGCTTCTCCCTCTCTATCAATATCTGTTGCGATTGTAATACAATCTGCTTCCTTCATTAATTTTTTTACAACGTTGAACTGCTTTCTTTTATCCGCTGACACTTTATATCCGTAGCGCTCCGGTAAAATTGGCAATTGTGACATATCCCATTTTTCCCACTCTGTTTTATAATCTTGTGGTGATTTTAATTCCACTAAATGCCCGTATCCCCATGTAATATTCGCTCCATTTGGCATTAAGGAACAAGGCGCAATGGAAAAGTATCCATCTTTCTTCTCTACTTTCGGGAACGCTTCCGTGTATGCTTTTGCTTGCGATGGTTTCTCTGCAATAATTAATGTATTCACGTGTATTACTTCCTCTCATTTACAAATTTTACAATATTAAAAGGAGTAACACAGCGCTATACTCCCTACTATCATATAAAAGAAAAGCAACATATCGCTATGTCGCCCTTTTTAATAATTCTCATTCCAATTATTTCTAAAAAAAAGTAGCCTCCGTGCAGAAAGAATAAGGATTAATTAAAATTAATAATTTTAATATAAAAATAACTTATTTTAAATTTCTCATTTAAAATAAATAAAAATGACATATCACTTTATGTCATTACTTCTTATCTCTCGCGTCCCATTTGGCGCATATAGGCTAGTCTTCTTGCTCGTTTCTTCTGTTCATCTCGACTTTCTTCCTGATCCCGACCCTCTGTTTTCTTTTGAATCTTTATCTCATCTTGTTTTCCTATTGTTTCTTGAACCCCTGCACTATCTTTTATTGCTACTTTCTCTCGAATCTTTACATGATTTTGTTCCACTTTTGTTTCTTTAATCTCTACTTTATCTTGTACTTTTATTTTCTCTTGGATTTCTTTTTTATCTTTTTCTTTTGATTTTTCTAGTTCTTTCACTAATCCAAGTTCTTTATTAAAGTTCAACAGAGTAGAATTTTTAAATTTCCCTACCTTATGAGCGATTCCTTTCTTTTCTTTACGGATATAATCCTTTAAATATGAAACAAATTCACTTTTAATCGTGTCATAATTATCTTTGATATAATCATATTGTTCTCTATCTAAATCTGTCCGATTCTTTATGTAAGAACTCTCAGGAAGTATCAACGCATGAGAATAATCAATCCCCGCATTAGCGGATTTACTAGAGGGCGCATGAAATCCATTAGGATGATTCAAATTTGATCTCAATGGTAATAAAAAGTTATTGTCTTTTACCTTAATTGACACATATACATAAGGTCTTTTCACTTGTTTTGGAACGTTATTTTCGTCCAACATATTTTTGAAATGACTATTTTCTTCAAAATATTTTCTATTTAAATGAATAACATCTATTTTTTTAGTCATTTTGTTTTCCCCTCCAATAAAAAAAAGACAACCATATTGGTTGTCTTTTAAATTTAATGCATTAAATTTGATCATCGTTCTTTTAATTTATATCGTTGCGGAGGTGAACGAGTAAAAACTCCGCTGAATATGTCCCTGTTCTTTTCATTTATGTTATTGCGGAGATGAATCAGAAAAGAACTCCGCTCAATTACAATACCTATTATATACTAAAATTTCTTGGTTATCAATATTTTTTTTGGTAACTTTTTCTTTTTATACATATCATTTTTGTCTTCTTATCTACAACACATACGTAGCTTTTCTCTCTATTTAGCCCTTGAATAGAGTTTGAAAAATTCCCCATACACTATCGATTTGTATAGAAATATGATTTTTCCTATACATCAAACTCTTTTACTTTTATATTTATTCCTACAAAATTAATAACAGTTTTATGAATAAATCCTTTAGGTTTTTCAAAAAATAAACTCATATATCATATAGAATTAAAAAGCTAAAAGCTTATTATTCCATATGAGGCAAGCTCATAAACAATTACAAGCGTACTAATTATTAAAATTAGCTTTTCTGCTAGTCCACCGTAACTATAGTAAATAATATAAAACCCACTCTGAAATTTTTTATTCGAAATTGGTAATAACCACTTGATTCCCTTTTTAGAAAAACTATCTTCTACTAAATGTAGAAAATAACCAGCTAATATGCACATACCATTAGTAAATGATAACGGTGTCATCCCTACTGCAAATAAAATAGGAATCAGCACAAGCACTAAACCCAGTAGTGAATGAGTGATTCCCCTATGTCCAAATACTGTATTCATTAGGTCTGATACCCCTCGTGTTCTTCGACCAATCCATGAGTGCTGTTCATCTATATCTGGCAATAAAGCTCCAAAACTAATTGCTATAACATTTCCGACGGTGAGATTTCCTGACGATGCTAAAACAGGCAAAGCAACCGCTAGGCTCGTTGTAAGGTGCGTTTTATACTTCATGTACTATGTCCCCCAATATAATTTTCTAATCATCTATTCACCCGATCCATAAAACCATTAATCAACGGGTATAATTTTTTCTATCCATGAAGACACAACATTAACAATTTCTAATAAAGATAAATCCCAAAAACTAGGGAGACCATATAAATAAAATTTAAATAGCATTATAAACCAACTTATAAGTACGATTATTTTCCGTTATATCGTTTCAGCTATAATAAATAACATTAAATCTACTTTGTTTTGATAACTTATATTTGTATATATCAGTTTGCGCTTGGGGGAATTCCCAAACACTCAATCCCATTATTTGTTATATAGTTTTTTTCTTTTCATTAAGTAGTTTGATTTTTTCATGCTTCATTTTTATGTCATTTTTTATTAGCTCGATTTCCTTATTATTATTATTTACTGTTGCTGTATTTGAGTTAATCATATTTTGTGTTTTAGCTTTTTCTGCTTCTGTTTGATACTCCATCTCTTTTTTCAATTTATCATTTTTAATTTCTAGCTGCTTATTAGCACTATTTTTATCTCTAATTTTTTGTTCTAAATCTTTAATTTCTTTTTCACTATCTTTTTGTAAAAGTGTAAGATACTCTTTCTCATAAAAATCTTTTGACTCTTCTTTTAATGAATTATTTTTCAATTTATCTTTTTCCACAATGTACGTTTTAAAACTGCTATCCTTAATGTCCTCAGCATCTGTTTGTAATTCTGGATGGATATATTCAGGTTTAACCATTGAAGATACAACACCAAAATCTTCCGGTATGTTCTTACTAATGACAATAATATAGTCATCACTTGCACGATAAACTTTTGTTTTCACATCATCTTGTTTCTGCTTAATGTACTTATTTTCTATTTTATATTTCATGTTACTTAAAATTTGTGTATCATTTTCTGACTTTAATTGATAATCAATTCGTAGGGTTTGATTTGCTGGATTGTATTCTTTCTTGGCAACAGAAATTTTAACTGTAGGTGATAACGTTTGATAATCGCCTAATTTTAACTCTGGAAATTTATATGTAGCACCACTAAATACCGGTGAAATACAAAGTATAAAAAACATCGTTATAAAACTTCCAAGCGTTAGCAGGTAAGCCTTTCTTTTAGCATTTGCAGCCTTTCTTTGTCCCTTTTTTTTGTTAAATTTCAAATGCATAATGCTTCTCCCTTCATATTCACTATACTCACCTGTTCATGAATATTTTCAAGTTTGTAATTTGTATACTTCACTTTCCCATTAACATTGGGTTCATATTCACGTACAATTAACCAATCCACCTTATCTCCAGAATTATAATCAAACCACCGACAGGGAATTTCAACATACTTATCTTTCCTTATCCCTTTCTTTTTTCGTAATCTCAAAATTAAATATACACCTTCATTTACATAATCATGATTTGCTTTTAACTCACTCAAGCGCATGATAAATAATCCCTTTCTATTTGATGATAAAATCAACAAATCTACACTTTTTATAAAATTCATAAATAAGCCCCTGATAACAATTTGTTTACAGGGGCTTATTTTTCTATTTACCTTTTTGTTGGATATGTAATATAGTCTACAACCTTAATTTCATTCCCTTGCTTCTCTAGGGTTATTTTTATTAAATTTTTAATCGTGGTTTGTTTATTTTCTAATCCTTCAATCGTATACTCAACATCAATTAAAACACTACATTTCTTAGAAATATCTTCACTTGAGCCAATAAAAAATTCAGCATTATTTACAGTTGATTTAAAATTTGGATCTCCTATATCTTCCGTATCCGGTGCTACCATGTCCACTACCTTTTTATCTGTGATTTTCAATAAATTGTTTCTTCTCTCACCTTTATTCTTCACCGAATAATTTAAATAAGCATGAACAAATTGATTTGATATATCTTTATATTGATTTTGTAAATCTATTACTGGATTAACCCCAGATTTATCTTGCACATTAGTATCTTCATTATTAGACTTCGTACTAGCTTGATCTAGTTTTGATTTTAGTTCGCTAATAGTTTTATCTTTTTTATCAAATGTAATTTTATTCTCTCTATCTTTCTTATCAAATTCTTTCTTTGTGTTATATGTAAGTACACCACTATATATAATAGATACACTTAATGCACCAATTAAAATTTTCGTTAAATTATTCACAATCATTCCTCCATCTTTATTCTTTTATTTCACTCTTCGAATTCCTGCATAGTGTTGCTGCCAATACGATGACGTAAATTGATGATAGCCAATGCCGCTACCGTTTGAATCATACATTGTATTAGCATCAATATATATTCCTACGTGACTCACATGATTCGGTCCACCATATGTCCCTCTAAAGAAAACTAAATCGCCTGGTTGTGCATCTTTTGGATCAATCTCTACAGTGAACTCATATTGTTCTGCTGCTGAACCAGGTATTTTAATTCCTGCTGCCCTATATGCCCAAAAAGTTAACCCACTACAATCAAATCCTTGAGAAGCACTCTTCCCTCCCCATACGTAAGGATTACCATTGTACTTTAACACTTCATTCATCATTGTTTTAAAGGTATCAGAACCACCTGGAATTTGACCCGGGATCCCACCAGTCCCACCAGTTCCATCAAAACTTAAATATTGTTTAACTTTTTCTGCATAAAAAAAGTTACCACCATTTACATAGCGATAACCACCATTGTAAGCAACTGCAACAGGATCACTATATCCAATTGTTTGACCATTTTTATTACCACCAGCAGGTGCAACCACCGTTTTAGAATAATAGTCCGCGGTTTCTAAGGAATGTGTTTTATGATTTGCAGCTAACCATTTTATATAATAACGCCCAAAGTTATATCCTTGAACAATTGCTGATAAATCAGTAATCCCTAATTCTTTCGCATCAGTAAATACACCCTTCAAATGCATGACGCCATAATAAATAGAATCTTTAGGATTAGAAATGGTATTCATATTCCAACCTTGTGATTCAGAAGATTGCATAATATCAGGTAGTTTTTCTGAAATACCATTGCTCTCTACCATGATAATTCCTAATACATATGGCACAAATTCTGGGACACCTTGCGCTGCACATTCCTTTTCAACCATATCTTTCCATCTCATTACTTCTGGTGGTAAATTTTTTATTTGTCCAATACCAACCATTCCACCACCTGAACCACTCTTTGAATCGCCATCGGCTAACATTCCAGTAAGAATAACTAAAAAAAAGATGGCTACTACAAGAATTAGAATTCCTGTAGAACCACTTAATAGAGCAGTAAACTTCTTTATTTTTTTATATTTTTCTAAAACCGCTTGCTGAGTATTTGCCATCTTACTGTCCACCTTTAAAACGTTCTAATTGTTTTTCATCAGGATCAAACATGACATTATACGCTTCTGTAGAACTAACTTGTACAATTGCTTCACCACGCTTTAATTCAGGTAATATACGAAATTCCGATTCTGTTAAACTTTCTCCTAAAACACTTTTCAATGTATCCAAGACCGAGTTATCCATATTCAAAAATATTTTATATTGTGTTAATTCAAAAATGGCTTTCATCGTAGATACGTCAACTGTACTTCCTGGTGGTGGTAACATTTCTTGCGGTGATTGTGTCGCAAAAAATATACCTGCAAAGAATTTTCGCATCTCACGTTCAAACTCTAGGACATAACGGTTAGCAAATTCATTTTGCGAATTGATAACGTTATGACACTCATCAAGAAAGACCATAAAATATTTAACATCTTCAATTGAAAGATTTTTTTCTTCTCGTAAATACTTCATTTTACGACCATTTTTAAGTGCATGACTCCAAATCAAGGTTAATGCAGTGAATAATTGACAGTTGAAAACTGATTTATCGTACTTTGAAATCCCATCAATATCAAAGAAAACAATTTGTTCATCTTCAAAGTTTTTAAGAGTTGTATGACCATTAAACATATCACCATATACTGTTATCATATCTTCTACTTGTAATTTTATTGCTTCTAAATCACGGTGACGTTGTGGTGTTGCCCCTGTTTCCAATTTTAAATCGTTTAAGTACCTATAGAAATCTTCTAAAATTGGATAATTTTCAGGTGGAAAACCTGTTACTTTATACACTTGATTACTTCCCTTTTGAGGAACTAATCCCCACTCAATATAAAAAGCATACAAATGTTTACGAAACTCTTGAATCACAGTATCATCAAATTCTGAATTCAAGAATCGAATCATATTTGTAACTTTAGAGATATGCTGAATAAAAGAACCCTTTTCGTCTACCGCACCTGTATTTGTAATTTTAGTTGCAAATACTTCTAACGGGTTAATCATCCCTGTTTCTACTTCTTCTGAATCTTGTACCCCACTTAAATCTATAATCTTACCACCTTGCTGCTGCACAATTGTGTAATAATCCCTTGCTTTATCAAAGCCACGGATGAAACAATCTTTTGCAACTAATCCTTCCTCTATCTGTTTCAGCAATGTTGATTTACCAGCACCCATCTTACCAAAAATAAAACCACTAAATGATGTCCGAGTACCTGTAGATAAAAATGGATCTAAAATAAATGCGCCACCTGTTGAAGTTTGTCCTAGATAAATCCCTCTTGGGTCTTTTAAATCTTGATGATGAAACGGTATACCGTAACCAATATTCCTAGATGGCAGTGGTCGTCCGCTTTTTACTCCTAAGTATTCTACTTGATCATCATAGCTTGCAAACAAAGATTGCCATTCTTCTTTTTGTTTAAAAATAAATACCTGAGCTTTATAATCTTGTCCCGCAATTTCTTTCTTAATATCGCCAATTCTTTTCTCTAGTTGTTCTAACACTGGATCATATATGAATATACGCAAATGTATGAGCTTAACAATTTCCCCTTGCTGCGTAATTGAACGTGCAAAATCAGTTAGATTTTGGAGCTCCCAATGTGCATCATCGCGGTCAGTAGACCGACGTTCTGATGTCATACGATCTTTCAACTCACCAATGGATCGATTTATATCTTTAACAACCTCTTCTTTATTAGCAGTTGCTATATCTATACTTGAAATGGTATCTTTGTTATTCATAAGAGTTGTCAACCATAATGGAGGCACTTCTTCCGCAAGGGAATACACATGTAGACAAGCAACATAGCAATCTCCCTTAGCAATATATCGTTCATTAAATTTAATTCCACCCTGCGGTTGCACTCTTTGAGTAAATTCCAAATCATAACCTTCAGTAAGATATTTTTGTTGCTCTTTCCTTCCTAATTTAACCATCCTCATTCACTTCCTACTACATTTCTGAATTCATGTTTTGTAATTTAAAGATTAACTTTTCAACTTCTTTTGCCTTCATATTCTGCAAATCAAATTGACGCCCACCATAGCGCTTCATATCTTTCACATTCTTCACTAACTCTTTTTCATTTTTTGCATACACAACAATAAAAAATGCTAATTCTTTTAAATTTTTTTCTACCCATAGCACACGATTAAGGTTTTCAACAGCTAAACTATAGCGTTGGTACCATAAAGCTTCTTCCTCTTTACCTACTCCTTCACGATTCATTCTGTTTTGGAACCGTATAGCCATTCGTTTCCAAAAAACTTGTTGTACTGATGTTTCTGTAGAGTACGTTAAAGATAAAATTTTAAATGGCTCATGATACACACGACATAAACTTGTTAACTGGTTCATAAAACGCTTTAAATCATCTTGGTTCATAGAAAGTAAATCTGTTGTTTTTACCTTTAAATAAACCTGTAAATTATCTCTACGATCAACCAGAGTCCCTGTTTTTTTATCAATGCTTTTATACGGCGCTATGTCTACCATTAGGGCATCAGTTTTTTTAAATGATGCAAAAATAGTTGAAATAAATCCTTGTTTCTCAGATGCCTGCTCTTTGTTATTTTTCTTTATTTTTTTCACATCAGCTGTTGCAACCCTCATGTTCATCATCCCTTTCACTAAAATTAAAAAAGAGAGTGCTCTTTAAGCACTCTCTTTCAACTTCCTATTTTTCATAGATTCACTGTTGATTGTATTTACTTCAATCGGATGATAATTTTTATTATCCATTTTCAACATGTCCAAAATAACTTTTAAATTTCGATTAGTCGGACTATTATAGGGTTTAATACATAAAAACAAACCAAATAATCCAAATAACACATAGAACATTAATCTACCAAATCCACCGATTGGAACAACATTTGGCATATATCCTGCTAAAATTAGCATTACGGCTATAATGCCCCCATCAATTATATAGAAAAATGCTAGTTTTATTTCTTGTTTAATATTTTTGGGATTCCGGATCATTTCCACTACTATCATTCTCCTTTCTATTATCTAATCATAGGTTTAATTACCTTTTATAAACCTATGAACACCTATGTGTATAAAATTCAATTACAATTTTTCTTTTCCTTGCGTATTTCTCTCTCTAAAAAATCCTTATCTATATACTCAGCACTTGTTACTGTTACCCAAATAGGTTTCTTTTTTCTTCTTTTTAACAATTTAAAAATATGTTTTACAAAAGTTGTAATCATGCTTAACACAATCGCGACTCCTAACATGCAGATAGCAAATAGCCAATTATTCATTTCAGTATTCCTTCTGCTTTCTTTTAACTTCAGAACACTCTCTTGAGAGTTCATTATTTGAATACATACTTAAAGAAATATAAATTAGAAAAACAAAAGTAACAATGTAATGATATAAATGATTTAATTCAAAACTTATTTGAAAAGTTAAGATTCCCATTGAAATAACAAATCCCATTAACATCATAAGAAAGCTACATCTCAATTCTCGATTTTTCATTTCAAGGTATATTCTTTTTCTATCCGCAACATCAATTATTCTCACTTTAGAAGCCTCCTCATTTTACCTTCCTCGTAAGCCATTTGTACGATTATCGGTACTACCACGTTTTTTAAATCTTGATACACTTCCTTCCCTAACGTTATCTTGAACATTTACATCTCTTTGTACTGTGGTTGCTCCTGCTCTAACATCCGCTGTTACTTCACTACTACCTCGAACATTATTTTGAACATTTACATCTCTTTGTACTGTGGTTGCTCCCGCTCTAACATCCGCTGTTACTTCACTACTACCTCGAACATTATTTTGAATATTTACATCTCTTTGTACTGTGGTTGCTCCCGCTCTAACATCCGCTGTTACTTCACTACTACCTCGGACATTATTTTGAACATTTACATCTCTTTGTACTGTGGTTGCTCCCGCTCTAACATCCGCTGTTACTTCTCCACTACCTCGGACGTTATTTTGAACATTTACATCTCTTTGTACTGTGGTTGCTCC